>DAORIL010000881.1:0-2454 GCA_035438525.1 Pyrinomonadaceae bacterium | reverse complement strand
ATTAATAAAGTTATCCCGGCACTAACGGCAAAAAAGGTAGCGATTTGTGTTAAAGGCGTTCTTTTTTGCGCCGAAAGACCGTGATAAAGTCCGATTGCTCCAATCGCCAGCAATGGACCAAAGGCAAAAGCGGTTGCATAAACAAGCATGTCAGGCATCGGAACAAAAGCTGCTGCCAGATATGAAAAAATCCCTAAAATTCCGCACACACCGCCGGTCTTCATCCAAGAAGTTGTCATTTCAATTTCTTTATTCATTATGATTCCTCGTTTTTTATAAACTCAGCAGCTCTCGCCGCCTATATTGAGATAATAATGAAAAATAAAATAAATTTGACCACCTTTTTGGGTAGATATTTTGCCAGGTTTTCAACTTTGGTTATTTGATAATCCCATTTTGGAGAGCCTTCGCGACAGCTTCGCTTTTGGAATGAACCTGCAATTTTTCGTAAATATTTTTTAGATGAAATGAAATCGTGTTGACTGTCACGCGGAGTTCGCTGGCAGCAGTTTTATAGCTGTGTCCTTCGACTAGTAATTTTAAAAGACGGGTTTCGTGTGGAGTCAGATCATAATCAACCTTTTCGGGCGGACGAAAATCACGAAATAAAGTAATAACTTTTCGCGCGACTTCCGGCGACATCGGCGCACCACCTGAAATGGCATCGCGTAAACTTTCAATCAATTTTGCCGGAGGAGTTTTCTTGAGCAAATACCCGCACGCTCCGGCGCAAAGTGCATCAAAAATCCGCTCATTATCGTCATAAACCGAAAGCATTAGAATCGTCAGATTCGGATATTTTTCTTTTAAGATACGAATACCTTCGATACCATCCATTCCGGGTAAACCAATATCCGACAACACTACATCAGGCATTTTGTGCCGGATCGAGGTCAGGGCTTCTTCCATTGAGCCGTATTTTCCCGAGCATTCAAAACCATCGGTATAGCTGATCAGCATTGCCAAGCCTTCGCGGATTTCGCGGCGGTCTTCGATAATTGCGACTCTAATAGTTGAAGTTTCCATAATTTACAAAGTGTAGGTTTTATCAAATAAAAAGTCACTACGAATTTAGGTAGCAGAGTTATTCTTTCGATCAGAAAAAGCTCGGCAAAAATTTAATTTGTGCTGAAATCATTGAAAATAGTGCATTTAACTATTATGACCGATTTTTTACTTTCTACTTGAATATGTGGTGTTTGAAAGTCCGTTATTTCGTAAATTATAGATGCTGATGAGCAACTGTGAATTAACACACAGAAAAATTTTATAAAAAAAGAGGAATTAAAAATTATGCCAAATAATAACATGCCAGCCAAATATCAATTCAAAAAGACACTTTATGAAGGAATGAAAGGACGCGAAGTTGAAGTGCTCCAAATGTGGTTAGACGATTTAAACAGTTACTATAATTTTTATGAAGGAAAAACCTTAAAAGCTACCGGTTTTTTCGGCAAAGAAACCAAACGTTTTTTAACCTGGTTTCAGTTATTTGTCGAACTGTATCCGGCTGACGGAATGTATGATTATCGCACCCACGATATGCTCCAAGCCCGATATAATAATTATTTAGACTCATTTTATGAATCGGCTCAAGCCAGAGGAGTCTGGAACAAATAGTTTTATAAGTTGGAAAGAAGATAAGGCTAAGTATCGCCAAGAAAATTAAAAATACTTTGTATTCTTTGCACTACAAAATATCTTTCTAAAATATTTTAATCTTTTAAGGCTGTCATTAATAAATTTACGCCAATTATTTCGGTGTAAAAGATGGCAGCCATTTTTTTTCTTTGAGAGGAATTTCAAACGAAACCGTGGTTCCTTTTCCAATCTCAGAATCTATTTGAAACTTTCCGCCTAAATTTTCAGTGCGTCTTTTCAAATTAAACAACCCGTTTCCGCCAAAACCTTCAAAGGTCGTATGCTCATCAAAAGGCGGAACGTAAAAGCCTCTCCCATTGTCCTTGATTTTGACTGCTAAATTATTGCCTTCGATTAAAATACTTATTTCGGTATTGGTTGCCTCTGAATGCTTTGCCAAATTGTTGATACATTCTTTGAACATCAGATAAACTTCGCGGCGAATATCTGCACCAAGTGCGGTATTTTTTGATGATTCGGAAAATTCAAACTTAAATAAAATATCTTTCGCCTCTAAAACATCACTGGCAAAACGGCGCATTCTTTTAACCAAATCGCTGAAACTGTCTTTATTCGGATTAATTGCCCAAACAATGTCGCTCATCGAATCAACCAACTCTCTGGAAGTATCAGCAATCATATTGAGAGGCTTGTTAGCGCCGTTATCGCCAACCTTTTGACGCACAACCTCGGATAAAATTGCAATTTGCGAAAGTGATGAACCAATGTCATCGTGTAAATCCGTCGCAATTCGGGTGCGAATCCTTTCTAACTCCAAAAGACGTTTCAAACGATAGCGATAAATTGTATAGA
>DAORIL010000880.1:0-2455 GCA_035438525.1 Pyrinomonadaceae bacterium | reverse complement strand
TTTTCAGTAAAAATAAATTTACAACGAGCTTGCATTGCCTCCAATAGCATCGGAATTTTTTCTTCAATTGGTGCAAAATTCCTTTGAATAACTCCAATAATAGTTTCGCTATTCAAATTTGACCAAGGACATTCCTCTGGAAATTGTCCCAAAAGGAAGTAATTGGCACTGTTTTGGTTTTCAAAAATCAATTTGATTCCTTCAAACTTAAACTCATCAATTAACTTTCTTTCAAGATCAGTAGTTCTGATAAATTCTTCACTAAAATCTTTGGAATTATCTTTCTGTAATTGTTGTCTGTAAAACTCTTTTTGCCCTTCCACCATAAATCCAACCTCATTTCATTTCATCAGGTAATTCCGTCTCAAATTTTATCCTTTCTTTTCCATTTGGATGCCAAAAGTCAAGTTTGTAGGCGTGTAGGCAAAGACGCGAAAATTCGCGTCCTTTATAAATATCATCGCCGATAATCGGATGTCCGAGATGAGCGCAATGGAGACGAAGCTGATTGGTTCTGCCCGTGACCGGCTCCAGTTCTAAAACAGTTGAGTCTGATTTTCGCTCAATTACCCAATAATTACTTTCGGCAAATCTGCCTTCGTCGGAAATATGCCAAAATCTGCCTTCGCCGTTGCGGGCAATTGGCGCCTGGACTGTGCCGGAATCCTTTTCGACAATTCCTTCAACTACGGCAAAATATTTCTTTTCCACCAGTTTGCGCTGGAAATGACTACACAAAATTCGATGTGAGCGGGCATTTTTGCCAATTACCATCAACCCCGAAGTTTGTTTATCAAGGCGATGAGCCAAACCGACCCGAATAAAAATTTCGCTTTTACGAGTGCCGTCAGCATTAAAATTTAAGTAAAAATGAAGCGCACCAAGCAAAGTTCCATCGCGCACTCCTTTGGTTGGATGTGCTAACATTCCGGCCGCTTTGTTGATAACGATTATTTCATCATCTTCAAAAATAATGTTGAGCGGAATCTTTTCGGGCTGGCTCGAAGTTTGGGGACTGAGGTTGACCTCGATTTCAATAAAATCATTTTTTGAAAGCCGATAGCCTGTATTTTGGACAATGCCATTGACCTGACATTTTTCTTCGGCAATCACAAACCGCAGATACATCCGGCTCAAATTCGGGATTTGATTGAATAAATAATCGTCTAATCGCGATTTGTGAAATGAATCTTCTACTTCAAAATACAGAGTTTCCGTCATTAACCAAATTTTAACTTTTTATTAGGGAACTGAGAAATGAATAGTGTGGATAATTTTAAAAGAAAAAAGAAAATTGACGTTTGAAAATTTTCGCCTCCCTTCAAGACTTTCGTAATTGCTTACTGCAAAAAATCAAACGCCAATTAATCTTATTTCAAAATAAATACATAATTACTTTTGCAATGCGTGTGCCAAAGAGCGCATATTATATTAACTGCTGATTTTACAACGTTTTAGCTTGGTTTATGCGTGTGTTGGTAAAAATCCAAATCTTACATTTTTGTCGGAGAAATTGACAGTGCTTTAATTTGTTACTTGATTTGACGCTGAACCATCATGTTTACTGATGATTTTCTGTCTTACAATTTTGTAGGATAGAAAAAATATAATTACAAGATTGTAGGAAAGAAAAAGACGCAGTTTGCGAGATTTAAACTGCGTCCTAGGTCATCAATCAACTAATGGAGGGCTGTGGAAAATAAAAATCGTTTTAACTCAATTTGACGCACCTCTAAATTTTCCTTAAAAAGGTGCTGAATAAATTATGTTTTTATTAGATTTATGTTTTGAGGCGTAGCCAAAATATGGAGAAAAAGGCTACGCCTCATGGAAAGTTATTTAGATTCGAGAGCTAATTCAGTTGGAATTGCGGATTCGGTCTTAGCAAATTCAGCTAATGAAAATCCTGAGGGAGCATCTTCAATAAAAACATATCCGCTTTCACCGTGTTGAGAAGCGTCAAGTCCTTCCAGTTCAGCAGTTTCGCTAACCCGCACACCGATCAGTAAATCAACCACTTTGAGAATAACGAATGAGCCGATGGCGGCAAAAGCAATCGCAATCCCAATTCCGGCAAGCTGATTTAGAACCTGAGCCGAATTTCCTTCTAGTAAACCAACCGGTAAAGGATTACCGCTTGCATCTTTGAAAATAGGATTGATCTGGCTGGTTGCAAAAACTCCGGTTAAAATTGCACCCAGAGTTCCGCCGAATCCGTGAATGCCAAAAACATCAAGCGTATCGTCGTAACCGAATAAATGTTTGATTTCGGCGACCATCAGGTAACAACCGACTCCGACTGCTAAACCGATAATAATGGCTGACATCGGGGTGACAAAACCAGCTGCCGGAGTTACGCCGACAAAACCTGCAACGGCACCCGAAATTGCGCCCAAGACCGAAGGTTTTCCGTTTCTAAGCCATTCGACACAGGTCCAGGCTAACATCGCACTTG
>DAORIL010000879.1:0-2464 GCA_035438525.1 Pyrinomonadaceae bacterium | reverse complement strand
AAATCGGTGCCCAAAATTTTGCTAACGGTGCCAAGAAAACTACTATTAGAGAGTTGATAAAACTAATTTTAACCAATGTTTATGGTTTCTCAGAAAAATCCAAAATCCAAAATCCAAAATCCAAAATCGAACAATGTGTTTAATTTTATTTGCCTACAAAATTCATCCAAAATACAAATTTATCCTCGCCGCCAATCGTGACGAATTTTACGAGCGTCCAACTGCGCCGGCAAGGTTTTGGGATGATGCACCGGAAATTTTAGGGGGACGTGATTTAGCCCTTGGGGGAACTTGGCTTGGTGTGACTAAAAATGGGCGTTTTGCGGCTGTCACAAATTATCGAAATCCGGCTCAGCCAAAAGGAAAACTCTCGCGCGGTAATTTAGTTAGTGATTTTTTACGCGGAAATGATGGGGTTTGGGATTACTTACAAGCGGTTGAAAGAAACGCAAATGACTTTACGGGATTTAATTTATTAGTTGGAGATTTTGGTAAAGTGAATCCTGAATTTGCTTATTTTTCGAATCGGAGGAAAGGGATAAAAATCCTTGATGCAGGAGTCTATGGTTTGAGCAATGCTTTTCTTGATTCTCCTTGGCAAAAGGTTTTAAAGGGGAAAGCAGGTCTTGCAAAGATTGTAGCTGAAAAGGGGGAAATGTCGCTGGATTCACTTTTCAACCTTTTGCAAGACCGCTCTTTTGCCAAAGATAACGATTTACCTGAAACCGGAATTGGTTTAGATCGGGAACGAATTCTTTCGTCAATGTTTATTGAAACACCAATATATGGAACTCGTTCCTCTTGTGTTTTGTTGATTGGAAATGATAATTCAATTAGTTTTTCGGAAGAATCATTTCATCCATCTTTGACCAGATTGACCGAGAATTTTCATATTACCTAAGTGCAAAATCCAAGCCACTGGTGGCAATTCCGTAGCGTTTGATTTTGGCATTAAGGGTAGAAATTTTGACGTTTAAAAGTTTTGCAGCTCGTCTTTGCCTTCCTCCCGTGCGAACCAAGGCACAACGAATTAATTCAACTTCGTATTTTTGCACTTCCTTTTCCAAATCTATATTTCCATCCTTTACTTCGTTAATTACTTCGCTTTCTGACTTATTATTATTTTTTAAGGCTTCAACCTCGCGCAGGAGCGATTGGGACAGAACTTTCAGGGCTTCCAGACGATTATTCATCGCATTTGGACTTTGAACATTGTGATCGTTTCCGAATGATTGGTTTTGTCTATTAGTTGATATAATTTCGTAATTCATACATCCTACTTCCTTTTTATTAAATTTGAAATACTGATTAATCGTTGGGGAAAGCGTAACTTAGATTAATTCAAGAATTTCGTAGGGAAAGAATTGCACAAAACTTTGTCAAAAATCTTCAATTATTGGATAAAATTTATCAAATAAATCTCAATTCTAGTATTTGATACATAAAAATAATCATCAAAGAAGAAGTTTTGGACCGTAAAACGCCATTACTTGATTAAAATTCAAAAAAAAAAGAATTGTCTAAAATTTTGGATGGAAATTTTTTTCACAAAAGGTATTTTTTCTTTCAAAATTCATTTTTTCAGATATTATCTCCAATTACTAAACAATGAATGTTTCCCATAATTTTAGATTCCAACCTAATTAATCTATAAAATCTGAATAATATCCACAAAAAGAGATTTATCAATCAATTGGCACGAACTTTGCGCTATTTAACTCCAGAGGTGCGACGCTAAATCTATATTGTCCAATGGTTTGGACAAGGCATTTCGCCTCAATTAAATGGAGGTAATAAAATGAAAAAAAACAAAACAAATAATCTTTTTGGGATTATTATGAAACAACTACTCGTTTTAACCGTCCTGACTTTCATTCTTTCGGCGTATTCTTTGGCTCAACAAGGAACAGGTCAAATTAGTGGAACAGTTAAGGATGCGAATGGAGCAACTATCCCAAATGCAACGGTAAAGTTAAAAAACCGCGGCACTAACCAAGAAAAAATAGCTGTAACCAATGGTGACGGTTTTTATTTAATCCTCGATATTCAACCTGGTAGTTATCAAGTTTCGGCAACTGCTCAAGGTTTCAAAGAAGCCAAACAAGATATTCAAGTAACAGTTAGCAGTAAATTAACAGTTAATTTGGAAGCAGGGGTTGAAAATCTCAGTGCCGAAGTAATTATTACTGAGGGAAGTGGTCTAGCAGAGGTCAATACTTCGGATTCAAAGATTTCAAATGTAATTTCAGCTAAACAAATACAGAATTTGCCGAGTCTTAACCGTAATCCATATGCTTTGATTGCGCTATCTGGTAATGTCTCGGGTTCGGATGATCCGGCAGGTCGCGGAGCCGGTCTTTCAGTTAATGGACAACGTGCCGCCAGCACCAGTATTTTAATTGAGGGTAATGAAAACTCGGATACTTTTACGACAGCGGTTGCTCAAACTCCGCCCCTTGACGCA
>DAORIL010000878.1:0-2489 GCA_035438525.1 Pyrinomonadaceae bacterium | reverse complement strand
AAACTACTTCAATAGGTGAACCCACAAATTCGCCCAATATTAGCACCTCCCCAGAGGTTTTAAATGAAGTTCCCGATCTCCCAAATGTTCCCGCCGAATTGCCTGATTTATTACCGGAAACTGATAACTCAACTAGCGCACTGCTAACTGAGGTCGAAGCTATAACTCCCCAAGAAAACTTGACAGAAGAACAAATCGAAGTGGAAATAGAATCGGTAAATGATGTTGAAATTGTTTTACCCTGGGAAAGAGAGGAAGCCAATGAAACTGCCGAACAGCCCGCAGAGAACAAAACGAACGAGGATGATGAATTACCTTTATAAACAGTAAAAAGTGCAGTCAATTACTCCCAAATTTTTTGCAATTCCAGCAGAAATATTTCATCTTGCGAATTTGCCAGAAAATCATCAAATCCTTTGAATTTGCGCCAAAAGAGAAAGTTAAATTGAAAACTTGAAAACGCTTTGGCAATGATGGTCATTTTTACTAAAGATTGCAGAACAGCCGCTGAAGTTTCATTATCAAAAGCGATCAAAAGTGAATTTCCAAACTCATAATTTGGTTTGAGCTGGTCCGCTTTTAACCGCAGAGCAAAAGTGGCAAGCTCAAATTTTTGTTTCATTTTTAATTCAGGCAAGTTATGGAAATTTTCTTGTAATTTATCGCTGATAAGTTTGGATTCATTCATTAAAAGCATTTCAGAAACAATCCGTTCGTGCCGTAAATTGACTCCGGGGAGAGCCACCACCGGGACTGAAGTAAATTGGGAAATAAGATCAGCTTTTAACTCACCTTCGGTTAAAATAACACTCATCTTTTTTTGGTAAGGGTTCAATTGAGAGTAATGCAGTCCCAGATTTGCTCCGATCCCATTTTTGTAATTAGACGAAGATAAAACCATATATTTAGCCGGGTAATAGTTGAGGGCAGTTTGGATTTCCTGGTGCAGTTTAGGGTCTTTTTCTTTTGCAATTAAACTCTCCGATGGTGTTAATCCAACCAACTGATAAGGAAAATCAGGATTTCTCAGTTTCAATGATTGGATTTTACCTTCAGCGGAATAACTGGGAATTATTAAGGCGGGAGGCACTAAACTGAGATCTTTATTTTTGATTCGCACCCGTAAACTTCGATCACCGTTTTTGTTTCCGCCCCAACACCATTTATTGTTTTCAAGTTGAAAGAAACCGGGAACCCGCCGGGTCTCGGATAACCCAAATTTATCTGCCAGTGTTTCGGCGATCTCAATTCTCTGATTCCGATCAGTCGGAAAGGAACGATAGCTGAGACGTTGAAATTCCGAGATCTTCGCCCCTCTTTTCTGGAGGTTTTGAGCGGCCCAGCCAGTTAATTCTAATTTTTCCAGCAATGCCCGATAACATTCATCCAGCAAATTTAAGTCAGGTTGGTAATTCTGCTGACCCTCTGAGAATTGAGGATTGAGGTCCGGCTTATTTTGAGTTTTGGAGGTAGTTAGCCTTTGGTCTTTTGGTTTTATTTGCGGATAGAACTGATCCGCAGGTAATTGAAGACCTGTCACATCAGCTAAATAGGACAGGGCATCAAACTTGGAATATCCCAATTTTTGTTCCACTAAATCAAAAACATCCCCTTTTGCTCCGCAGCCGAAACAAAAGAACTTAGTTGGATTTTTCTTTCCTCCAACCGTAAACGATCCTGTTTTATCGGAATGGTTCCCAAACGGACAGTTCCCGAACCATTCCGAGCCTTTCCGCTTGAGTGTGATCCCTAAACCTAAAGCAATATGCACAATATTTGTGCGGCTTTTAATGTCATCGAAAATATTCTTCATTTGATTATTTGGGGTATAAGAGTGTTGATAAATGTTGAATGCGCCAAAACTTGTGAATTCAAAATCTTGTTAAAACCCAACAATTAATATACTATAACAATAAATAGTTTAATAAACTATTTATTATTTCTTATTAATTCTTATCAAAAAAATATAAATTATATTAAGAGGTAGAAATGAAATTATTGATACGACAGTTATTATTGATTTTGATGTTGACCGGCAATTTACTTTCACAGCAAGTCATTGATTTTGATGAACCGCTACCCAAAAAGGTCGTTCAAAAGAAAGAAATAAGCAAAGGAGAGGATTTAACTTCAATAAAAGAAAAAGGTAATCAGGTTGATAATAATCCTCGATCAGAGCAGAGTAATCCGAGTTCCCCAAAGAAGCAACGGCAGGAAATTACCTTTGATGAATTAATGGTCAATTCACGAATTGAAAAAACCTCTGATGCCTGGGTTTTGGATAAGATCGAAGAAACAACTTTCGATGAGGATTATTCATTATCAATAGACGGAGAGAGTGTTCCCGCTTCAAAACTTTACAGTCAGTTAATGGCGGAGCGGGAAAAGTCAGATATTGAAAATAGCGGCGAGGAAGTGGTCGGTAACCCCAATGCAAAACAATCAGCACAAAATAAAAATCACATAATAATAGACAACCCAATAAATAT
>DAORIL010000877.1:0-2492 GCA_035438525.1 Pyrinomonadaceae bacterium | reverse complement strand
TTTGGTTTATCTGACCGACGGCTGGCATTTTTGACTGATTCCGACGAAAATTCCGTCCGTGAACGGCGCAAGAATCTTGGCGTAACCCCTGTCTATAAACGGGTTGACACTTGCGGGGCAGAGTTTGAGTCGTTCACACCATATCTTTATTCAACTTACGAAGAAGAGTGTGAATCCGAACCATCTGAACGCAAAAAGATTATGATTTTGGGTTCGGGACCGAATCGAATCGGGCAAGGAATCGAGTTTGATTATTGCTGTTGCCACGCTTCTTTTGCGCTGCAAGATGCTGATTTTGAAACGATTATGGTCAACTGTAATCCCGAAACCGTTTCGACCGATTACGACACTTCCGACCGACTATATTTTGAACCGCTGACTTTTGAAGACGTAATGAACATCGTTGATGTCGAAAAACCTGACGGCGTAATCGTTCAATTCGGCGGACAAACTCCTTTAAATTTGGCGGACAGATTGCACAATGCAAATGTGCCGATCATTGGAACTTCGCCCGATTCGATTGATTTAGCCGAAGACCGCAAACGATTTTCAGCCCTGTTGCAGGATTTGATGATTCCGCAACCCGAAAACGGCACGGCAACCTCAGCCAAAGAAGCGAAAATTATTGGAAATAAGATAGGTTATCCGCTCGTGGTGCGCCCAAGTTTTGTTCTTGGTGGACGGGCGATGGCAATTGTTTATGACGAGCAATCTTTGGACGAATATATGCGGACTGCGGTTGATGCTTCGCCCGAAAAACCGATTTTGATTGATAAATTCTTAGAACGTGCGGTTGAAATTGATGTTGATGCACTCGCGGACGAAACTGCCTGTGTAATTTGCGGAATTCAGGAACATATCGAAGAAGCCGGAATTCATTCGGGCGATTCGTCCAGCGTTTTGCCCGCGCATAAATTGCCTGCCGAACATCTCGAAACCATCAAACATTACACTTTTAATCTTGCCAAAGCCTTAAAAGTAAAAGGTTTGATGAATCTGCAATTAGCCATCAAGGACAATCGAGTTTATGTTATCGAAGTCAATCCGAGAGCCTCGCGCACTGTTCCGTTTGTTGCTAAAGCGACCGGAATTCCGATTGCCAAAATTGCCAGTTTAGTAATGGCGGATGTTAAAACCTTGGCGGAATTTAACTTGCCCGAAGTTTTGCCCGTCCCGAAAATCTTTGTTAAATCTCCCGTTTTTCCATTCAAAAAATTTGCCGGAGTTGATCCGATCTTAGGACCCGAAATGCACTCGACCGGAGAAGTAATGGGCATCGGCGTAACCTTTGGCGAGGCTTACGGCAAAGCGATGGAAGGCGCGGGATTGATGCTCCCGAAAAGCGGAACAGCATTTTTATCCGTCAACGATTCGGACAAAGGACAAGCCGTAATTTTAGCCAGACGTTTGCAAAATCTCGGTTTCAAACTCATCGCTACCTACGGAACAGCAACCCGTCTCAAAGAAGTCGGACTAGATTGCGAAACCGTTTTCAAAGTCAACGAAGGTCGCCCCAACATCGCCGACTACATCAAACGCGGCGAAATTGCCTTAGTTATAAACACTCCGTTAGGCGCAACTTCGCACTATGACGAACAAGCCATCCGCAAAGCCGCTTTGCAATTCAACGTCCCAACCGTCACCACAATGACCGGCGCAGAGGCTCTGATCGAAGCGATTTTATTTAAGCTAAACGAAGAAAAGGTTAGTGTTAGGAGTTTGCAGGAGATTCATGAAAATGGAAAATCGTTGATTGTTAATGGTTAATAGTTGAAAAGATGAAAATTGAACAACTTTCCGAAAACTCAGATTTTGAGCAAATTGTTCGGCTGATTGAAGCATCAAGAAATCGTGCTTTGCAAAAGGTCAATGCCGAACTCGTGATGCTTAATTACCAAATCGGGCAAATTGTTTCACAAAAAGTTGCAAACGGAATTTGGGGCGAAAAAACGGTTGACGAATTAGCCGATTTTATCAACGGCAAAATGCCTGAATTAAAAGGCTTTACGCGGCGCGGTTTGTATCGGATGAAACAGTTTTATGAAACTTACTCGCCCGATTCCGAGTGTTTCCAAGTTTGGTCAAATACTCAGCCAAACACACCATCCGAAATTGTGTCAACAGCGTTGACACAATTACCAGATTCAGCTAAACAAGCAAATAAAATGCTGTTCGCGGTGTTAGTAAAGATTTCTTGGTCAAATCATCTGAAAATCCTTTCAGCTACAAAAAGCGCAGAAGAAAAGATTTTTTATTTGATGTTGACCGAAAGAGAAAATTTGACTTTTCGAGAACTCGAAAGACAAATAAACACAGGCATTTATGAGCGCACGATGCTCGGCAAGCAAAAACTCTCAGCACTGCTGAGAGAAATTCACCCGACAGCCGAAACCGTTTTCAAAGACAAATATATCTTCGAGTTTCTCGATTTGCCCGAACCGCATTCGGAAACCGACTTGGAAAAGGCGTTAGTTGAAAATTTCAAAGATTTC
>DAORIL010000876.1:0-2495 GCA_035438525.1 Pyrinomonadaceae bacterium | reverse complement strand
AGGCAAATTGACCTTTGCTTTACTTTTACTAAATTTCTACTATTGATTCACATAAATTATTTCAATCTAATAGTTTAAGTATAACCCGCCCACTAACGTAGGCGGTTCTGACCTTTCGTTATTTCATCGAAACAACCAAATGTTGCGGCATCTGATTGAGCGGAATATGTTCATTACGGGAAAATCCTGTATTTTCAAACATTTCGCGTAGTTCAGCAAAGGTATAAGCATCACCCGCAGGAGTTGCTGCCAGCATTATCAAACTAAACATTGCCTCAGTTGGTGGGGAAACGCGGTCATCATTCGGGATAAATTCGAGCGTAATAACTTTTCCGTCATCCCTCAAACTTTGATGGATTTTTTTCAATAAAGATTCACAGGTCGCTTTGTCGAAATGATGTAAGAAATTAGTCAATAAAACCACATCGTAGCCGTCGCCAAATTCTACCTCAAAAGCACTGCCGGCAATGGTATGATGACGGTTTACCACTCCAAATTGTTGTGCGTGTTCGGTGGCAACTCTTAAAACATTTGCCCAATCAACTGCATAAATTTCAGCATTTGGATATTTTTCGGCGACTTTTATCCCAAAAATTCCGTGTCCGGCGGCGATGTCTAAAACTTTTAATTTACGGTCGGATTCAAAGCCGAGATTTTCTGCAATAACCTGTGCAGATAAGAACATCATCGGCATCATTCCTTTGGCAAATTTGACCCACATTGGACTTTCGGGATCAACTGAGCCTTCTTCGGTCACGACCGAGCCGCCATTTCGAACTGCCTGGGTCAGATTACTAAACCCTTCGAGTTGTTTGTCAGACATCATAAAAAAGATGGCGTCACCCAAATAAGCAGGTGAATGACGATTTAAAAAAGTATTTGAAGTTTCGTTCAAATCATATTTTCCGTCAGTTTTGGTCAAAAATCCCATTACGGTCATTGTGTCGCATAAAATACGAATGCCACGTTCAGCGGTTTCACTGGCTTGGGCAATTTCGGCTGCAGTTTTGTTTCCTTCGGCAATTTTGGTAAAAATCTCAAGTTCAATTGCCGATTTTAAAGCGGCTGACTGTTGATAAGCACTCATTATCTGAAAGATTCTTTCAGGTGTTACGGGGGTTGATGGTTGCATTACTGGACTCCTTTTTTGAATGGTTTTTCGTAAAAAATTGCAATTAGATTCAAAAGTAGCAAAATTTTATTTAAATTTACATTTTTTTACGTTTTATCAGAACTATTTCAAACTTCGTTGCATCAAAAACAACAGATTTCAATAAATGAGGATTGAAAAATGAAAAAGTCATTTTTATTTTTACTAATTATATTGGGTTTGAGTTCCGTTTTATTCGCCCAATCCGGGAGAAAAATCAGAAACCCGATTCCCGGCACTACTGCTGCTGCCGGAACTACGCCAACACAGCTTCCGACCGACGAAAATGCTAAAGCGGAAACTACCGAGGTAGGATATTCTGAATCAACTCCGAATCAACCTGTTTCTATTTATCTGGACAGGCAAAATCGCAGGAAAAGTAAAGAAGCCAAAAATGACAAAAATCAACCTGCCCAAAATACCCAAAATACTAAGGCGGAAGAAGACGAAGATGTAGTTAAATTTGATACAACTATCATTTCTATTCCGGTTTCGGTTTTTGAACGAACCGGTTTGTATGTTCCTAGTCTGAGTCAGTCAAATTTTCAAGTATTCGAAAACGGTAAAGAGCAGGAAATCGCTTATTTTGGCTCAGCTGACAAGCCTTTTACAGCAGTTTTATTACTTGATGTCAGCGGTTCGACATCGTTAAAAATTGAACAGATTCAAGATGGTGCGATTGCTTTTGTCCGTCAGATGTTGCCGCAGGATAAAGTGATGGTTATTTCTTTTGATTCAGGTGTAAAAACTTTATTGGAATATTCAAGTGATAAAAACGCCCTTGAAACTGCTATTAGAAAATTAAAATTTGGCGGCGGAACTTCTTTGTATGATGCAGTTGATAAAACACTTGAAAAGCAATTAAGCAAAATCGAAGGAAAAAAAGCAGTTGTATTATTTACTGATGGCGTTGATACAACTTCGGCAAGATCAAGTTATGAATCAACTGTTTCGGATGCTGTTGAATCAGAAGCTGTTATCTTTCCAATTTATTTGAATACTTATCTTGATGCCATTGGGCTCGGCGGCGGCGGACCGATGCAAACCCCGCCAACCATTGGCGGCATTCCGGGAATGGGCGGCGGACAACAGAATATGCAGATCACAAAAGAAGAATATGCACGTGGTCGCCGGTATTTGCAGGATTTAGCTAATGCCACCGGCGGCAGAGTTTATCGTCCTGATAATTCATCGAGAGGATTAAACTCTGCCTTTGAAGGAATTGCCGAAGAGCTAAGAAGTCAATATGAAATTGGTTATTATCCAGCGACCAAAGGACAAAGCGGCGAGAAAAGACAGATAAAAATTCGTATCAACCGCCCCAATTTGATTATCAGATCACGCG
>DAORIL010000875.1:0-2500 GCA_035438525.1 Pyrinomonadaceae bacterium | reverse complement strand
AAATCAGGGCAGGTTTATCCGCTTCTTCGTGGACAACATGCGATTCCCAAATTTTATCGTAAAGAGTTTTTGACATTTTATTTTTTCTTCAATTTTTTAATTAAAATTAATCCAAGCGCAATAAATACAGCAGTTAATGCAAAACCAACTGCGAGATAAACAAATTTTGACGAACTCAAAGAGGCTGGATCAGCATAATGGCGATTGGTGGCAATCCGGTTATTGCTGATTGCGCCAAGCGTATAAACCACCGTTTTACCCTCATCACGGAACTCATAAACCCGATTGCTGAGATAAAAAAAATAAATACCGTCAATATTTTCCTTTTTTAGGGCGGAGATTGCTTTATTTTTTAACTCAGAGTCATTTTTTAATCCTAAAGATTTCTTTACAGTCAAAAAAATTGATTCACTGATAGATTCTTGACTTGGAGCATCAAAAGGATAATTTGCCGAAAATTTTATGGGAGTTAATTCCAGACTATTGTAATAACTTTCAGTTCCATAATCCGCTCCCGCAGGTCTCTTAGTCGGAATCGAACCATAATAAAAGTCAAGATCGGGATAATCCTGTTCAGTGTCAACCCGAATGCCTTTGGCATTATTCGGAACAATATCTGCAAAAATTGAAAGACTAGATATTAAAACGAATGCCAATATTATGATTATTTTTTTCATTTTAATTTTTCTTCCATTTTCTTATAAAAATCAGTCCAAGCGCAATAAATACAGCAATTAAAGCTAAACCAATCGCCAGATAAACTAATTTCTCTGAACCGAATGAAAAAGAATCATCATATTGTCGATTTATCTTAATTCCTGAACCGTCAATTCCTTCGATTGTATAAATCACATTTCTGGCGTTTTTGTCTTCGTGTTTATAATCTTCGCTAGAATCAATATTGAAAAAAGAAATATCGGGGTTATTTATTAGACCTCTGATGGAATCAATTACCCGTTTTTTTAATTCGCTGTTTTCTAAACCAATAGTTTTTTTGACTGCCAGAAAATACATGAATTTTTCGTAATTCTCTGACGTAATAATTAAAGGCTTTCCAACAGAAATTTCAACCGGAGTGAGTTTCAACTCTTCATAAAAATAAGTGTAGTGATAGCCTTTATCATACTTGGAACTATAGGGAACTACACAAAGATAAAAATTGTAATCAGAAAAATTCTGACTAATTTGAAACTGAACACTTTTTGCTCTAGGGATAGCAACATCTGCCAAAACTTTTGTTTGAGAAAACAAAAAGATTATTGAGAGAAAAATAGCTGCTCCAATTAATTTATTTGTTCTCATTCTCAATTTTACATTTGGAAAATCAAACAGTTTGTGAATTTGCGTTCAATTTTGCATTCTCCAAAATTGCTTTAACAATCAAATCACCCATCTCGTTGGTTGAAACAAAATCTCCGCCGCGAGCAATATCTTTTGTTCTGTAACCTAATTCCAAAACTTTTTCAATCGCGTTTTCAATTGCAGTTGCGGCTTCCTGATGTTCAGAAGAAAATCTCAAAAGCATTGCCACAGAAGCAATTGTGCCGCACGGATTGGCAATATTTTGTCCGGCAATATCCGGTGCAGAACCGTGAATTGGTTCGTATAATCCAACTTTTCCGCCGATGGTGGCAGATGGCAGCATTCCGAGCGAACCGGTCAAAACTGAGGCTTCATCAGACAAAATATCCCCAAAAAGATTTTCGGTTAGAATTACGTCAAAATGATTCGGATTGGTCACCAACATCATTGCGGTTGAATCAACATAAATATGTTCAAGCGAAACATCAGGATAATTTTTGGCAACCCCATTGACTGTTTCGCGCCACAAACGGGAAGTTTCCAAAACATTTGCTTTATCAACAGAAGCCAATCTTTTATTGCGTTTTTGCGCGGCTTGAAAAGCTATATTTGCCACACGTTCGACTTCGGAAACCGTGTAATGCATTGTATTATAAGCTTTTCGGTCGCCGTTATTTTCTTCGTAACCGCGCGGTTCACCAAAATAAATGCTTCCCAATAATTCCCGGACGATTAAAAAATCCGTGTTGTCGCCTAAAACTTCGGGACGGAGCGGGGAACTTTCGGCTAAGGCTTTGTAAATTTTTGCGGGACGAAGATTGGCAAATCCGCCAAGGGCTTTTCGGATTCGTAAAAGTCCCTGTTCAGGGCGGTGCTCTGGGGCAATATTATCAAATTCAGGCGCACCAACCGCGCCAAGCAAAACTGCATCTGAAGCTAAACAAACATCAATGGTTTCTTGCGGCAAAGGTGTGCCGAATTTGCGATAAGCGTCGCCTCCGATTGCTGCATAGGTAAATTCAAAATCAATATTGTAAATTTTACCAACCGTTTGCAAAACTTTGACGGCTTCGCGGGTTATTTCGGGACCGATTCCGTCACCTTCTAAAACTGTAATTTTCATATAGAATATTTTGCCACGAATTAACACAAATTTACACGAAGGTAATAAATTTTTTCGTGCAAATTCGTGAAATTT
>DAORIL010000874.1:0-2514 GCA_035438525.1 Pyrinomonadaceae bacterium | reverse complement strand
GATGCTCAAGCGATTTGTGGAAGTTATGAATTAAAGTTCATAACAGACTCTAGAATAAAAATTAGTGAAAGTGAAAAAAGTAACGGATTCGAAAAATCAAGAAATGTTGGTCCCCAAAATATTGAGGTTAGGAAAAACCAAAATACCGGATAAACTTTATAAAACTCTGTAAATGATGAAGAAATTTTGCGCTCCATAATTTTATTGGACAGATTAAATCATTTTAGGTAATATTCCAATATGATTTTTCAGAGAAAACATCTCGCCCTTAGATAGCCACCCGTTGGAAAATATTCCTGCGTGCGTGGCGACCAACCATTTCAAAATTCATAGTTAAAAATTAATTATTGTTAGTAAGTTTGGATAGATTTGCATTTATCCATTAAACTTATTTTTTTGCTAAAGCCAATGGACTTTAGACCTTGGACTTGAGACTTAGGACTAATTTGTATGGAAGAGAAATATTTTGCAGAAGCAATAGAAGAAAAATGGCAGAAGATTTGGGCGGAACGCGGAACGTTTCATGCCGAAATTGACGACACTAAACCGAAATTTTACGCATTGGAAATGCTGCCGTATCCATCGGGTAATTTGCATATGGGACACGTCCGCAATTATTCAATCGGTGATGCTTTGGCGTGGTATAAACGGTTAAAAGGTTTTAATGTTCTGCATCCGATCGGTTGGGATTCATTTGGACAACCTGCCGAGGATGCCGCCATCAAACGCGGCGTTAATCCGCGTAACTGGACTGAAGACAACATTAAACATATGACGGGACAGCTGCAGCGCTTGGGTTTGAGCTACGACTGGCGCAGACAAATGGCGGCACATCGTCCCGATTATTATAAATTCGACCAATGGTTTTTCCTCAAAATGTATGAAATGGGTTTGGCTTATAAAAAGAAAACCCAAGTAAATTGGTGCGAAAACGATAAAGCTACACTGTCTAACGAACAAGCCTCCGGCGGTTTATGCTGGCGTTGCGGATGTCCCGTGACCAAAAAGGATTTGGAGCAATGGTTTTTGAAAACAACTGCCTATGCTGACCAATTGCTGGATGACATGGCGGAAATTGAAGCAGGCTGGGCGGAAAAGGTTTTGAAACGCCAACGTGATTGGATTGGTCGTTCGGAAGGCACATTTGTCGATTTCAAAGTTCAAAATTCGGAAGAGAAAGTTCGTGTTTTCACAACTCGAATTGATACGATTTATGGAGCAAACTCAATTGTTGTTGCTGCTGAACATCCAATTGTCGAAGCGAATTTCGAACAATTTTCCGATGAAATCAAAGCGGCGATTGAAAAAATCAAAGCGGACAAACTGAAAGTTGTTGACCACGAAGCAGAACAGGAAAAAGAAGGCGTTGATACCGGATTGAAAGCCGTTAATCCGTTTAGTCACGAAGAGTTACCGATTTGGGTTGGCAATTATGTGATGATGGAATACGGAACCGGTGCAGTAATGAGCGTTCCCGCTCACGACGAACGAGATTTCGATTTTGCCAAAAAATACGAATTACCGATTCGTCAGGTTATTTCCGAACCGCATTTGGCTCATGAACATCACACAATGCAGGCTTTGGCTTTGGAAGAACCTTACACGGCTTACGGTGTTTTGGTTCATTCTGATTATTGGAATGGTAAAACGTCAGACGAAGCCAAAAAAGAAATGACGGAATGGGCTGTTAAACATGGTTTTGGCGAAGGCGCAACCACTTATCGTCTGCGTGATTGGGGCATTTCGCGGCAAAGATTTTGGGGTTCCCCGATTCCAATTGTTTATTGTGGTTCGTGCGGGGTCGTTCCGGAAAAATTTGAAAATTTGCCGATTGAATTGCCGGAAGATATTGCGATAACAGGAGTTGGTGAATCACCTTTGGCGAAAGATGAAGATTTTGTTAATACAAAATGTCCGAATTGCGGCGAAGTGGCAAAACGTGAAACAGACACGATGGATACTTTTGTAGATTCGTGTTGGTATTATTTTCGCTATTTGGATAATCATAATTCGGAGATGCCTTTTGATCCGAAAATTGCCGAATATTGGACTCCGGTTGACCAATATATCGGAGGTGATGACCATGCCGTAATGCATTTGATCTACACCCGATTTTGGACAAAAGTAATGAGGGATTTGGGTTTGGTCAAATTCAACGAACCTGTCAAACGTCTGTTGACGCAAGGAATGGTCATCGGCGAAACATTTTTCGACGAAATTCCAAATCCTGATGATCCTGACGGCAAAGGCAAACGGATTTACTTTCCGCCTAATGCCGTTTCGGTCAAACGTGATGAAAAAGGGCGCATCCTTTCAGCCGAAAATGCTGAGGGCAAAAAATTGAAAACTGCCATCGAACGAATGTCCAAATCAAAAGGCAACGGCGTTGACCCGGATGAAATGGTCGAAATCTACGGTGCAGATGCGGCTCGGATGTTTGTTCTGTTCGCCGCTCCAGCCGAAAACGAATTGGTCTGGAAAGAAGAAGGTGTCGAAGGCACAAAGCGTTTTCTG
>DAORIL010000873.1:0-2516 GCA_035438525.1 Pyrinomonadaceae bacterium | reverse complement strand
GTTTTTCCACGAAATATCAACTACAAAACCACCGCGAGCGACCAAACCTTTGACACTTCCATCTTTCCAAGAATCTGGCAAAGCGGGTAAAAGTCGAATCACGCCATTGTGACTTTGCAAAAGCATTTCGGCAATTCCTGCCGCCGCACCAAAATTTCCGTCAATTTGAAACGGTGGATGTGCATCCCACAAATTCTCGTAACTTCCGCCGTTATATGTTGCACCTGTTGTGTTTGCCTTTGAACCAACGGGAGATAACAGATTGCTTAAAAGAACATTTGAACGGTTTCCATCGCCTAATCTAGCCCAAAAATTTATCTTGTGTGCGAGCGACCAACCCGTTGAAATATCGCCACGTTTTTCCAAAGTTTTTCGAGATGCTTCGGCTAAAACTGGCGTTTTTTCCAAAGTAATTTCATCTCCGGGATACAATCCCCAAAGGTGCGAAACGTGGCGATGAGTCGGCTCAGGCTCTTCGTATTCCTCAAGCCATTCCATCAAGCGACCATCCGAACCAATTCTGGTTGGAGCTAATTTTGCTTTCTTTTCAATCAATTCTCGTCGAAGTTCTGCATCAATTTGCAAAATTTCCGATGATTTAATGACCGAATCGAATAAATACCGAACAATTTGTTCATCCACCGTTGGACCCATCACAATATGCAAAGTTTTATCGCTTCCCGCCATTCGATACCCATTTTCGGGGGAATTTGAGGGAGCAGTTACCAACCAACCGTGTTTTGGTTCAGCAATCAACATATCGTTGTAAAACAAAGCCGAATCGCGCATCAATGGATAAATTTTTCGCAAAAAATCTCGGTCTTTAGTAAACAAATAATGCTCCCAAAGATGTTGACAAAGCCATGCGCCGCCCGTGTTGGTAGCTCCCCAATTTGCACCTTCGCCAGGAGAAGTAAACCCCCACGGATTGCCTAAAACGTGCGCCACCCAACCTCTGGAATTGTAATAAGCTTTGGCAGTTTTCGCTCCGTTTTTTGTCAAAGAACCGATAAAGTCGAACAACGGCGTGTGCATTTCGGACAGATTTGTATTTTCCGCTAACCAATAATTCATCTGAACATTGATGTTAAGATGCCAATCTCCATTCCAGGGTGTCTGCACTCCTTCAGCCCAAATTCCCTGTAAGTTTGCTGGAAAACCACCCTCCCGCGATGACGAAATCAATAAATATCTACCGAATTGGAAATATAACGAAGCAAAACTTGGATCAGTTGAACCGTCCCCGTAATTTTTCAAACGCTCAGGTGTAGTTTTAGTAAAACTTGATGGATTTGTTGGTAAATTTAACTGCACCCGGTTAAAATATTTCTGAAAATCAACTAAATGCGCTTTTTTCAAAATATTAAATTTCTTGGTTGAAACTTTAGCTAAATCTTTTGCTGTTACCTGTAAAACGTCTTTCGTTTGACGACCTGCAAATCCTTGATAATTGGTTGCGGCAGTGACAAAAATTACAACTACATCTGCATCTTGGATTCTAATTTTGTTATCAATTTTTTCAACTATTCCGCTTTTTGCCACGATTTTGACGCGAGAAGCAAACTTCATCCCGTTCAGTTCTTTGCCATTGGGCAATTGACCTTGCAGCAAAAGCTCATCATTTGAAATCGCTTCAATTTTGGCATTTTCGGGACGATCAAGCGAAGTTTGAAATGTCAAAGAACTTTTTTTATCAGCAGTTAGCCGAATAATAATTGCTTGGTCTGGAAAACTCGAAAATGTTTCCCTAGTAAATTTGACTCCATTTTGCGTATAAGAAATTTTGGCAACCGCATCAGCTAAATTCAATTCTCGCCGGTAATTTGTTGCTTCACCATTTGGAAAAAGTAGGTGTAAATTTGCCAGCATTTGATACGAACCATAATTCGCATCCTTTCCTTTTCCTCTCGCCGAGCCAACTCCTTTTGCTGTAAAGGTTTTGTAAACAAGAGCTTCCGCTTCAGCATTTTTTCCTTCGATTAACAAACGACGAATTTCCGGCAAAGATTTGTAGGCTTCTTCACGGTCGGCATCTTGTTCGCCGCCTGACCACAATGTTCCTTCGTTCAAAATTATCAAATCATCCTTGACCCCGCCAAAAACCATTGCACCCAAACGTCCATTACCAAGTGGCAAACTCTGTGTAAATTTGTCAGCAGGTGTGTCAAACCAAATTAAATTATCAGTCGATTGTGCAAGCGAAATTAAAACGCTAAAGGCAATAATTAAAATGATTTGTAAAGATATTTGAAACTTCATCAAACACCAAGAAAATAGTTTTCAATCTTTAAATAAGTTTGTCCCGCTTGTTCAATTTCGATTGACGGAACGGGTTCAAAAACTTTCAACTCTACATTTTCGGCTACAAAATTTCGCGCTTCAGATAAATCTTTAAATCTTCCGGCTGAAATGGCTTGAACTAAAATGTTTCCCGTCACTGTCGCTTCTGTTAATCCGGCTTTAACCGTTTTATTACAAGCATTTGCAGTCATTTGATTAAGATAATTATTTTTTCC
>DAORIL010000872.1:0-2521 GCA_035438525.1 Pyrinomonadaceae bacterium | reverse complement strand
GATTGAAAAAATAACTTTCGAAGCAATGGAAAAAGTTGCGCGGACAATTATGGCGACCGGCTGGGAACTGGCAAATCGCCCGACT
Source organism: Pyrinomonadaceae bacterium (assembly GCA_035438525.1). Taxonomy (GTDB): domain Bacteria; phylum Acidobacteriota; class Blastocatellia; order Pyrinomonadales; family Pyrinomonadaceae; genus JAIBCC01. Next base: position 2,436 of record DAORIL010000872.1, on the reverse strand, counting down.
CGTCCAAAGGTAGATAAACCGTTGCCGCAATAAAAAGTTTAATATTGCCTACTCAGAAAATTTCTGATTCGGCAACTACGTTCACGTCAGCAAAGCCGTTAAGGGGAAAGCAAAATGTAGTGGTTTTTGTTGACGTGAACGTAATTTTTTTGAAGGAAAATTGAGCCACGAATTTGCACTGATGGACACGAATATTTGTGAAAATGTGTGGAATTCGTGGCAAAAAACTTTGGTTTGAAAAGGGAGAAATATGAAGAAAATTTTTGTGGCAATAATTTTTACTTTATCAATTTCAGTTTTAGCTTTTAGCCAAAATTTATCAAAACAAACAAAAGCAGTTGAAGTGATTGAGAAACTTGGCGGCAAAGTTGAATATGACGAAAATAAAAATGTGGTTAAAGTTGATTTGAACAAAACACAAATTACTGACGCTGACTTGAAAAATTTGGAAGGATTGAGTGAAATACGCTGGCTTGATGTGAGAATAACCCAAATTGGCGACGAAGGCGTGGCGCACCTTAAAAAACTCAAAAAACTTACTTTTCTCAATCTTTTTCGCACTAATTTGACCGACAAGGGTTTAGCTTCACTCAAAAACTTAACTAATCTCGAAACACTTTTAATTGGCGGAACAAAAATTACCGATGCCGGACTAAAAAACATCGAAAAGTTTTCCAAATTAAATCGTTTGAGTCTCTTTCGGACAGCAATTACCGATAGCGGACTGAAGCATCTGGAAAAACTTACTTCACTGCAAAGTCTTTTAATTGCCGAATCAAAAGTTACGGAAGAAGGTGCAAAGTCTTTGCAAAAATTATTGCCGAAACTCCAATTAACCGAACAAACATAAAGCCGAAAGAGGAAATGCAAAATGAAAAAATTAACTCCAATTTTCCTTTTGATTACGATTTTTTGCATTTCGTTATTTGCACAGCCGACCAATACCGAAAGTCCTTCACTTCAAGAACAACTTTCGCCGAAGGAACAACTTGATGCGGCTGTTTTGAAAAAAGCGGAAGCTACGACACCGGGGTTGGCGATAATGATAATCAAAGATGGCGAGGTCAAATATAAAAAAATGCAGGGGCTTGCCGATATTTCTACCAAGTCTCCAATCTCTTCTGACACGCCTTTTTATATTGCGTCACTCAGTAAACAATTTACTGCTGTGTCAATTATGATGTTGGCTGAACAGGGGCGATTAAGTTATGACGATAAACTCACGAAATATTTTCCCGAATTTGAATCATTTGCTTCAAAGATGACGATTCGTCATCTTTTAACTCATACTTCCGGCTTGATAGACCATTTGGATATTGTCAAAGATAATGTCACCGGATGGATAAATGATGATGTCGTCAAGCTCCTTTTGCGTGAGAATCGCGTTTTGTTTCAACCCGGTGAAGATTCAAGTTATAGCAATTCGGGATATGTTTTACTTTCGATGATTGTTGAAAAAATTTCAGGCGAGACTTTTTCAACGTTTTTGGAAAAAAATATTTTCCAACCGTTGGAAATGAAAAAAACTTATGTTGCTACTCACAATGCCAAAATTCCAAATCGGGTTCACGGCTATTCAGAGAACAACGGCAAGTGGGAATCAGCCGATTACGATGCTTTTACTACGGGTGGCGGTGGAATTTACTCGACTTTGGAAGATTTGGAAAAATGGGACAGAAGTTTTTACACAGAAAAATTAATCAAGGCTGAAACGCTCAAATTGGCATCAACAGAAACCAAACTTAACAATGGTCGTCCAACCGAATATGGTTTTGGTTGGCTGGCAGAATTTGAGGCAAAAGGAAGTTTAGCAAATGTTTGGTATGTTGCGTCAATTGGTGATTTCAAAGGTTTTAAGGCGATTTTAAAAAGGATTCCTGAAAGAAAATTTACAGTTATTATTTTAGCCAATAACGGAAAACTTCCATGGGATATTATCAAATTAGCGCACGATTTATTTGCTAATTGAACAAAGAAAAAGTATGAAAAAAATCTTAGCTACGATAATTTTTACATTATCAGTTTCGTTTTCAATTTCAGCCCAAACACAGGACGAAAAAGATGCCTTAGCTGTTATCAACAAAATGTTTACGGAAATGGCGAATCATAATCCACCTGCCATTGCCGAACTTTATACCAAAGAGGCAAATTTAGCGGCAATCATTAAAACCAAAGAAGGAAAAACTGTGGTTCGGGCGTTTACAGGTGAGGCTTTTTCCAAAAACTTTGCCGAAAAACGCGGTGAAATTAAGGAAGATATGTATGCGCCAAAAGTTGAAGTTGATGGCGATTTTGCAATGGTTTGGGGCAGATATGTTTTTTTTATAGACAGCAAAATCTCGCATTGCGGCGTGAATGCTTTTCATTTGGTTAAAACCGAAACGGGTTGGAAAATTGCCAATGCTTCTTCAACGATTGATTCGACTAGTTGCACTG
>DAORIL010000871.1:0-2537 GCA_035438525.1 Pyrinomonadaceae bacterium | reverse complement strand
TGAACTAAAACCTCGATGTTTTGCGCGTAATGGGTGGAACTATTTGAAAGAGTTTTTAACGCAAAGGCGCAAAGTTGCCAAGACGCAAAGTTTTTTCAACATTTGTGCTTAAATTTTGCATATTACTTTTTCTCCTTTGCGACTTTGCATTGAAAAAATATCAGATGTTAATTTTTATCGGCTTACTATTTATTTTGATTGGCTTTGCGGTTGTTGTCAGCGGAATTTTTGCGACTCTCAAAGTTCGCCGGCAAATCGCAGGTTCAGCCAAAGCTACGGGAAAAGTTGTAGGTTTTGGCAGAATACAAGGACAGCGCGGCTACCTATATTGTCCGCAAGTCGAGTTTCAAATTCCAAATGGACAGACCATCAAATTTCAATCGGAAGTCGGTAGCCAACCGCCGGCTTACAACATCGGGCAACAGGTTGAAGTCGTTTATCAAACTGCAAATCCGAGCAAAGCCGAAATAGATTCGATGACGGCTTTATGGTTTGCGCCGGGCTGTTTGTCGTTGATGGGCTTGGTTTTTTTGCTGTTGGGAATTGTGCTGTTTGGGTTTGGAGTTCTGATTCAAATTAAAAGTTAGTTTGGCAATTAAGGCAGAAACACGCGCGTCAGCAAGTGTGTCAAAACCATTGAAATCATTCAAGTTTCTAAAATTATGAAAACCGATGATTGGCAAAAAATAAAGGAAGTTTTTAACGCAACACTTGATTTGCCTGAAAATGAGCGTGCGGCATTTTTAGAAAAACAGGCAGCGAGTTTGCGTCAAGAAGTCCAAAAACTAATCAATGCCCACGAAGAAGCCAACAATTTTATTGTCGAATCCGCATTGGTTGATGTCGGTTTAATTGATAAAGATGAAACTGATTTTTATGTCGGTAAACAGATTGACGATTATAAAATCTTGAAAGAAATCGGACATGGCGGAATGGGAACAGTTTATCTCGCGGTCAAGGCGGACGAATCTTTTGACAAAAAGTTTGCGATAAAATTGATCAAACGCGGAATGGATACCAATGCCGTTCTCAAGCGTTTTGTGATGGAGCGAAAAATCCTCGCCCAGCTTGAAAATCCGAATATTGCCAGTTTAATTGATGGTGGTTCGACTATCGACGGTTTGCCGTATCTGGTGATGGAATATATTGAAGGGGAGACGATTACAAAGTTTTGTGATTTACACCAATTTTCAATCGAAGAACGGCTCGAACTATTTCGCAAAGTCTGCGCCGCCGTTTCTTATGCACATCAAAATTTGGTCGTGCATCGTGATATAAAACCTTCAAATATTTTAGTTACAGCAGATGGAACGCCTAAACTGCTTGATTTTGGAATTGCTAAATTGCTCCATCCCGACTGGTCGCTCGAAAATGACGAAGCAACCGCGACAATGTTTCGTTTGATGACTCCCGAATATGCTTCGCCCGAACAGATTCGCGGTTTGCCGATCACAACCGCCAGCGATGTTTATAGTTTGGGTGTAGTTTTATACGAGCTTCTCAGCGGGAAACGTCCATATCAAATCGAAAGCCGTTTGCCGCAAGACATCGCCAATGTGATTTTGACGGAAGACCCTGTTCGTCCATCGGCAGTTACGAAAAAAGGAGGGGAGACAGGGAGACAGGGGGACAGGGAGACAAAATCAAACAATCCCCCTACTCCCTCACTCCCTTTCTCCCTTTCACAGCTTCGCGGTGATTTAGACAACATCATCCTCAAAGCCTTACGCAAAGAACCCGAAAGACGTTATCAAACGGTGCAGGAATTTTCCGAAGACATTCGCAGACATTTGGTTGGTTTGCCCGTGACGGCAACGGCAGACACAACTTTTTACCGTGTTGGAAAATTTGTCAAACGGCATCGAATCGGCGTTTTGGTTAGCGTTTTGTTTGCTTTAACGCTAGTTTCGGCAACTGCAATTACAACTTGGCAAGCTATCGTCGCCAAGCGTGAGCGTGCTAGGGCAGAACAACATTTTAACCAGGTCCGTAAACTTGCCAACACGGTTTTGTTTGATTATCACGACGATGTGGCAAAATTAGCGGGTTCGACTCCGTTGCGCGAAAAAATGGTCAAAGATGCGCTCGAATATCTCGACAATCTTTCGGCGGGAAACATTGCAGATAAAGATTTACAACTCGAACTCGCGGCGGCATATCAAAAAATCGGTGATGTTCAAGGCAATCCGTATTTTGCAAATTTGGGCAACGAAGATGGAGCATTTGATAGCTATAAAAAGGCTTTGATAATTCGCCAAACACTATTTTCGGCAAATCCAACCGACGATAACATTAAATATGAGTTAGGTAACAGTTTTAATAATGTCGGCGATATTTTGTGGGCAAAAGGCGAAAATGAAGATGCTTTGTTGACTTATCGTCAAGGTTTACAACTATTTGAGGAGCTTTCAAAAAACGATTCGCAAAATCCAAAATACTTTAGCGGGTTGAACTATTCACTAAATGGCATCGCGCACGTCCAAACACAACTTGGCGATTCAAAAGGCGCATTGGAAACCTATCGCCGAAATTTGACT
>DAORIL010000870.1:0-2540 GCA_035438525.1 Pyrinomonadaceae bacterium | reverse complement strand
GGCAAGTTGATGGGCAATTTGGGTAGATTCTTTTAATTCGCTTTGAGCCGACGAAAGCGAAAAATTCATGAAGGCGATGATTGCAAAAGCAGACACTCCGCCAAGCGTGGTCAAAAGTAATCCCAATTTGACGTTGGTTTCAATTCCAAAATACGAAGAATAGAGAAAAATCAGCCCCACCGTCAAAAAAATGACCGAGAAGAGCGATGAAACTTTGATTAAAAGACTTTGTAAAAATGACTTTTGCATAAATTATTTCCTTCTCTAAAATTGTGAAATTGGGGAATCCGGTTCAAAAATACTCCCTGCATCCGGCTCAAAAATGTTCGGAGGTTCAGATTCAAATATATTTGCGTTTTTGGCTGACGTTGGCTGAATGGAAAATGCTGATTGGAAAGTAGTTGGAGCAGTGTTAAAGTGCGAAACCGCATTTTGCAAACTTTCCATCGAATTACTGACCTTTTCGACACTGCGGGCAGCTTCTTTGAGACTGTTGACGGATTTTTCAGTTTCGGGGATTGCTTCAACAAAAGTTTGAAAAGCCTTTTCCGTATCGTCGGTTTGCTCATGGGTGTAGCTGATAATCTGTTCTTGTAAGGTTAAAAACTGACCGATATATCTTTCCAGATCTTCAATCAGTTTTCCGGTTTCAATCGCAAATCTCGATAAATTGGCAACTTCGCTAATTGTCGTTTCCAGAGTGTTTTCGACATTATTGATTTCGGTTTGAATTGATTTATTGAGATTTGAAATGTGTTTGTTGGTTTGATTGGCGCGTTCTGCTAAATTTTCAACTTCTTCGGAAACGATGGCAAATCCCCGACCTTGTTCATTGAGTTCAGCAGCTTGAATCGAAGCATTGAGCGCAACCATATTTGTCCGATGCGCCAGATCTTCAACCGTTTTGGCGATTTTGCTGATCTCCTGCGAACTTTCATTTAGTTTTTGGGTTCGTTTAACCGACTCATTAATTTGTTTGCGAAGTTGAGTGACGGCGTTGAGATTGGCTTGCGAGATGTTAGCTCCGTTTCGTGCTTTTTCGATAGATTGGGTAGCTGAAAAAGCTGACCTTGAAAGTTCGTCGGAAATCTTTTGCACTAATTGCGGCATTTTGCGCAAAATTAACGAAGCTTGATTCATTTCGTGAATTCGGCTTTCATCTTGCTGAATTACAGCTTCCAGATTTCGTCGGGCTTCGGCTGATGAATTTTGAGCTTGAGCAGAAGAGATTCTGACTTGTGAAATAGTTTCGCGTAATTGTTCGAGCAAATGCGAAAAAGCCGTTGAAATTGCGGCAGTCTCTTCCATTTCGGAATTGATGACCAAATTAATATTGTTGTGATTGATGCCCGCTACATCACTGGTTAAACGTTGAATTCCTGACTCTAATTTTTCTAGATCTTGTTTGGCGTGGATTGATTCGGAAACTTTGGTCAATAGTTTTTGAAAAGTTACCGTAATTCGGTCAGAATTTGAGATTGGAGCTACAGAAAGGTCAAGATTTCCCTGGGCGACGGCTTCCATCGAATCCAAAAGTTTTTGCGCCTGTTGGCTAATTCGATAAAGAGTTTGTAATAAATCATCGGTTTCGGCTGAACCGGACGTTTTAGGAATTGAGGTTGAAGTTCCACGTTCTAAACTTTTGGCAACTAATAAAACTCTTTCGACCGGATTTACCACCTCATTTGAGATCCACCAGCCAAATCCGACTACTGTTATCGTAATGAAAAGAAAGGGGATAACGACTGCATAAAATGTATCGTTAATCAAAAACGATGATAGTAAATATGAAAGAATACCAAACGTGCAGATAAAAAAAGCTAATGCAGTGGTGGCTAACCAAATTTTGCCTTTTAATGAATTGGAAAGCGAATTATTGAATTTTGTTGCCATAATTTCTCCGAAAAACTAAAGCCGTATCAAGCCGTCTTTGAATCGGCTAAACTCAATGAGGACAAAATGTTATCAACGTCAAGCAAAAATAATGGTTGGGATTTGAATTCGGATCTGCCAAAAAAAGTCGGAAAAGAATCTTCAAAATCAGCGGCGGAAAAATTGATGTCTTTGGCTGAGAGCGTGACCATCTCGTTCAATTTATCAACCACAAAGGCAATTGAGGTTTCGTGTTTTGCTGAATGAAAAACTACCAATCTGGTTTTAGCAGGAGGAGTGGTTTCCTTTTTCCAGAGTTTTCGCAAATCTACAACTGAAATAATTTCACCACGCAGATTGGCAATTCCTAAAAACCAGTCGGGAACGTTTGGGAGTGTAGTAACGGGCAGTGAAGGCGCAACTTCTGCAACATCTTTTGAATTAATGGCATATTGCCTTTCATCCAAGTGGAAAACTAAATATTTTTCGCCCTCGGAAACTTTATTCTTTTGCGCCAAAAATTGGAGTGGATTAGATAGATCTAACAGCGAAGAAAAATCAATTTCATCTATCTCGTCCTGAGTTTCGAGCAGGATTTCGTCAGCTAAAATATCTTGGTTTGAATTATCCATACAATTGCAAGTCTCAATCCGGAATCAACTTTCTTT
>DAORIL010000869.1:0-2561 GCA_035438525.1 Pyrinomonadaceae bacterium | reverse complement strand
ATCATTACAAAATGCAATTACTCAATTCAATCAAGCTTTAGCCATTTATGAAAAACTAAACGATGTCGGCGGACGAGCCTATTCCTACGGAAGTTTGGGGCTGACTTACGAAAGTCTTGGCGATTACAAAAAAGCTCTCGAATTATTTTTGCTTTCTTTACCACTCTGGCAAGCGGTTGATAATAAACCAAGCGAGGCGACCACACTCAATAAAATCGGGGTAATGCACTATTATTTGGGTAATTCGCAGGAATCTATTGAATGGTCAAACAAAGGTTTGGCACGAATGATCGAAATTGGAAATGTGGTTGGTGAAGCCAATACTTACAATAATATAGCTGTTGTCTATAACCGTCTTGGCGAAAATCTAAAGGCGATTGAACAATACGAAAAGGCTCTCAAAGTTCAGTTGGAGACGGGTAGTAAAGAAAATGCGGCAGTTTCACTAGGCAATATCGGCGTTGCTTATATCGGTTTAAGCGACTACGAAAATGCCTTAAAAAAACAACAAGAAGCTTTAGAATTATGGCGCGAATTAAAATTTAAAGATGATGAAGGTTTGACCCTTATCGAAATCGGAGTGGTTTATCAAGCCAAAGGCGAACCCCGAAAAGCCTTAACCTTTTTTCAACAAGCTTTACCGCTTTGTCTTGCGTCAGGCAACAAAAACTGTGAAGCCAAAGCCTATCTCAATCATACAACTTCTTACAGATTTTTAGGTGAAACTCAAAATGCCCTGGATTTTGCCAACAAAGCGGTCGAAATTTATCGAACACGAGGTCAAAATGTCGGGTTAGGCAGATCTTTGAATGAAACAGGTTTACTTTATTCAATTCTTGGCGATGATAAACGGGCAGCAGAATCCTTTAACGAAGCCCTTGAAGTTTTTGTCAAATCCAAAACCCGTAACGATGAAGCGGTGACATTGACCAATCTTGCTACACTTTATAAACGAGCAGGAAATTTAGCCAAAGCCATCGAGTTTCACAATCGTGCGTTGAATATTCGCCGTGAAACCAATGATTTAGGCGGTCAGGCAGTATCGTTAAACGGATTAGGCTTAATTGAAATTTCGCAAGGCAATTACGAAAATGCCGCCAAATTATTTGAAGAATCGTTAGGCATTTATACCAAAATCGGGAGCAAAGTTAATGAAGCCAATACGCTTGTTTATCTTGGAATTGCTTCTTACGGATTAGGCAAAGCTTCGCAATCTCTTGATTATCTTAATCAAGCCTTAACGGGACTCCGGGCAACGGAAGTCAAATCGGATGAGGCATTTACGCTTTACCAAATTTCGGCAGTTCAAAAAAAACTTGGCAATATAGACGAGGCAATTAAAAATATCGAAGGCGCAATTTCCATTGTCGAAACTCTGCGCGGAAATATTGCGGCAACTGAACTGCGTGCTTCATATTTTGCCGGAGTGCAAAAATATTACGAGCTTTACATCGAACTTTTGATGTTAAAACACAAAGAAAAACCTGATGAGAAGTTTGATTTAAAGGCTTTTCAAGCCAGCGAAATTGCCCGCGCCCGAAGCCTTTTGGATTTATTGCAGGATGCCAAAGCTGATTTGAAAGGAAATATTGACCCGAATCTTTTAGCCCGGGAAAAGGAATTGATCGAACAAATTAATGCCAAAGCCGCCAGACAAATTCAGGCTTTTAATGATCCGAAGAGAAAAGATGCTGCCAAAACTTTGACTGACGAGATCAACAAACTTTCAACCGAATATGAAACCGTTGAAGCGCAAATCAAAAAGGCCAATCCGCGTTATTCCGACATCACCAAAAAGACCGAAATTTCGCTACAGCAAACTCAGCAATTGCTCGATAATAAAACGGTCTTAGCCGAATTTAAACTTGGCGAAAACCGTAGTTTTTTGTGGCTTATTACGCGTAACAAGATCGAAAGTTTTGAATTGCCGTCCCAAACCGAAATTACTGAATTGGCAAAAACTCTTTATCAAAATTTGGTTGAGCGAAACGGCAAAATCCAAAATGAAACGGCTGAACAACGCGAACAAAGGCTAAAAAACTCGGAAACTAAAATAACGGAAAACTCCGCTAAATTACGCGAAATTCTGTTTGGAAAAATCAAAACGCAGGTTTCAAATAAAACGGTGGCGATTGTTGCTGACGGAATTTTGCAATTAATTCCATTTAATTTATTGATTGAAGATAGCGAAGTTGTTTCGTTGCCGTCTTTGAACGTTTTGGCAGAAATCAAGAACAGAAGCAGTAAACAAAAAGCTGCCAAGACAATGACGGTTTTTGCTGATCCGATCTTTGAAGCATCCGACACCAGATTTGGAGCAAATTCGGCTAATTCTAATCAAGCGACAAAATCAAACGAATTAAACAAAAGTTTGCGCGATTTTGAACTTGGCGAAAATTTTCCGCGTTTGCTTTCAACCCGCATTGAAGCAAATAACATCACAGCTTTTGTGCCAAAAACAGAAGCTGAAATTCAGCTTGATTTTGAGGCAAACCGCGAAAATTTAATTAACAAGGACCTTTCCAATTACAAAATTATTCATCTTGCCACACACGGATTGC
>DAORIL010000868.1:0-2566 GCA_035438525.1 Pyrinomonadaceae bacterium | reverse complement strand
AAATCCGCCTCTGTGATCAAAAAAACAGAGGCTTTTTTTTCCTTTAATTAAACTCCAAGTGTCGGACAAATATCATTTAATTGGCACTCAGAACATTTGGGCTTGCGGGCATTACAAACTTGTCTTCCGTGAAAAATCATCCAATGTGGAAACATTACCCAATCTTTTTTTGGGACTAATACTGCCAAATCTTTTTCAATCTTTTCGGGAGTAGTTTCTTCGGTAATACCAAGTCTTTGCGACAGTCTTGAAACATGCGTATCAACTACCACCCCCGAAGCAATTCCAAAGGCATTCCCTAACACAACATTAGCAGTTTTTCGCGCAACACCATTCAGGGTCAAAAGTTCATCCATTTTTTGCGGAACTTCTCCACCAAAATTATCCACAATTTTACGCGCCATTGCCTGAATATTTTTAGCTTTATTATTGAAAAAATTGATTGATTTAATATCTTCGGTTAATTCTTCCAAATCAACTTCAAAATAATCGTCAGGTTTTCGATATTTTCTAAAAAGTGTTGCGGTCACAATATTTACGCGGTCATCTGTGCATTGAGCAGATAGAATTGTAGCCACCAAAAGCTCAAAAGCGTTGTTATGATTCAAGGCACAATGGGCATCCGGATACATTTTTTTGAGCCTTTTGATTATTTTAGTTGTCTGTTGTTTTTTGTCGGAAATCATTATTCTTTCAATTTGCGTTTCTCTGTTCAAATTGTCAAGATAGTTGCTTATAGTTTTTGGTGATTCCATGTTGGAAATCAAGAAAACTAATTTAATTTCAAAATTCATTTTTTATGAAAGTTCCATTACTTGATATTAAGCAACAAAACGAATCCCTTCGCCCGGAAATTGAGGCTGCACTGGGCAAAGTATTAGATTCAAATGGGTTTATTCTTGGCGATGAAGTTAAAGCTCTTGAAGCAGAAATAGCAGATTATTCACAAACTAAATTTGGAATTGGTTGTGCTTCGGGAAGTGATGCCCTATTGCTTGCTTTGATGGCTTTGGATGTCAAAGAAGGCGACGAAGTTATCACTACACCTTATAGTTTTTTTGCTACTGTCAGCGCAATAACCCGACTTGGGGCAAAACCTGTCTTTGTTGATATTGACCCCAAAACTTACAATCTTGATATTACCCAAATAGAATCAAAGGTAACTGATAAAACAAAAGCAGTTCAACCTGTTCACCTTTACGGGCAATGCGCCAATATGGATGAATTGAAAGAAATTTGCGAAAAACGTGGGATTGGAATCGTTGAAGACGCCGCACAGGCAATTGGTTCGGAGGATAATGGAAGAAGAGCAGGTTCAATGTCTGAAATTGGTTGTTTTAGCTTTTATCCTTCGAAAAATCTTGGGGGGATGGGCGATGGCGGAATGATGACAACTAATGATGAGAGCCTGGCAAATAAACTTTTCGCGCTTCGCAATCACGGGATGGCAGTTCGATATTACCATCAATGGGTCGGAATTAATTCTCGTTTAGACGGTTTTCAAGGTGCCGTATTGAGAGTCAAACTTAAAAATTTGGATATTTGGACAAATAAACGAAAGGAGAACGCCATTCGTTATCAATCACTTTTTACTGATGCGGGTTTAACCGAACAAATAACCTTGCCTTTTGAAAGGGAAAATGTTCGACATATTTACAATCAATATGTTATTCGTGTTCCAAATAACCGGGATGGATTACGTCAATTTTTAACGGAAAATGAAATTGGAACAGATATTTATTATCCGGTTTCTTTACATTTACAGGAATGTTTTGATTACTTGGGGTATAAAGTCGGGGATTTCCCCGAAAGCGAAAAAGCTGCCAAAGAGACTTTGGCTTTACCAATTTATCCTGAAATGACCAATAAACAACAGGACTATGTTGTGAACAAAATTGCTGAGTTCTTTGCTAAATTTTGAATTTAAGACACTGTATCAAGTGATTGTTCCTGAATTTCAGGCTCAGGTTTTGGTTTTCGCAAAAGAGTAATTAAATACCAAATAATACCGTGAGAAACATAGATAAGAGACATTATTAACAAAACGTAACGTGAATAGAGCCAAACTCCCATGGCAAAAGCAGCGAGTCCGATTATCAAATAAATACTGCTCTTCCCTGTTCCGGCTGATTTAAAACTTGAATAACGGAGAGTGCTAACCATCAAAAACCCCAAAACCGCCATTAATAACATCATCAAAACAGCATAGTAACCACCCGCTTCCCCGTAATGATTCAACGGCATTGGGGTAAAATGGATTATTGAAGCAAGTAGTCCGGCGGCGGGAGGAATTGGCAATCCGACAAAATTCTTTTTGTCCGTATGGGCGGAACCTTCTTTTAACACTCGTGGACGTAAAGCCTGTAAATTAAATCTTGCTAAACGAAATGCTCCGCACATTACATACATAAAGAGCACAAAAACCCCGAGTCCGTGAATTTGGCTTTGTTCACTAAAAACAGCACCAACAGCCCAACTATATCCTAAAACAATGGGAGCCACCCCAAAGGTTAGAACATCAGCAAATGAATCCAGTTGAACTCCGATTTCAGTTGTAGTTTTGGTC
>DAORIL010000867.1:0-2574 GCA_035438525.1 Pyrinomonadaceae bacterium | reverse complement strand
CGACAAAGATGAAAATCTGACCTTGGAAAGTCCGGGGGTTCGTCAACAAATCATTGAGGCTCTAACCAATGGCCGCAAAGATTTGGTTAGCCAAGCCTATGCCGCACAAGCAATGAATGAAGCCAAGATCGAAAATTTATTGCTGAAGAAAATCATTGACAATCCAAATGAATTAAGCGGTGCGCGTCCGGCAGTAACACCAAACGCAAATGCAAACGCTAATGCCAACACAGCAGCGGCAAATTCAAATGCAAATGCGAATACTGCTCCAAAAGCTAATGCAAATGCCAACGCAAAACCCGTGGCCAATGCTAAACCTGAAGTAAAACCGACAGCCGCCGCAAATACGGCAAAGCCGGCTAATGCTAATAAATAGTTAGCAAAGCAAAAGTGAAAAATAGAGAGGCAAAAGTAAAAAGGTGAACCGAATTTTACCTTTTACCTTTTGCCTTTTGCCTTGATATGTTATTCCGACTTTCCGAAGTTACAAAATCTTATAGCGCACACGAAATTTTGCGTGGCGTTTCATTTCAAATCAATCCAAATGAAAAAGTTGGATTAGTTGGACGAAACGGCGCAGGTAAGACGACTGTTTTTCGATTGATAACGGGCGAAGAATCGGCAGATTCCGGCGAAATCATTAAAATCAACAATCTCAAGCTTGGACTTTTGGCACAACATGTTGATTTTAGCGAAGCGGAAACCGTTCATACCGCTGCACTTTCCGCTTTCAAGAAATTGCATGATATTGAAGCCGAAATGCGCCGACTAGAAGTGCAGATGGAATCCGAAGTTTCTGATGAGATTCTGGAAAAATACGCCGATTTGCAAACCGAATTTGAATTAGAGGACGGTTTTACTTATACCGCGAGAGCCGAAGCGATTTTGATGGGATTAGGTTTTGCCAAAGAAACATGGACGATCGAGACTAAAAATCTATCAGGTGGACAAAAGAACAGGCTTGGCTTGGCGCGTCTCTTGCTCTCTCAGCCCGATGTTTTGCTTTTGGATGAGCCAACCAACCATCTGGACGTGAATGCCGTAGAATGGCTTGAAACCTTTTTACAGACCTACGACAAAACTTTTGTTATCATCAGCCATGACCGATATTTTCTTGACCGCGTTTGTAATCGAATTATCGAAATCGAAAATGGAAAAGCTATCAGTTACAAAGGCAATTACTCAAAATTTTTGATCGAAAGGGAAGAACAACGCGAAATTCAGCGCAGGGCTTTTGAGAATCAGCAGGCTCTGATTTCCAAAACCGAAGAATTTATTCGTCGAAATCTCGAGGGTCAAAAGACCAAGCAAGCCAAATCGCGCCGCACTTTGCTGCAAAGAATGGATCGCATTGAAGCGGTTCAAAGTGATAAGCCAAGCGGGAACTTCAAATTGCAAAAAGTTGAACGGGCGGGAAATCAGGTTTTGAATATCGAAGATCTGAGCATCGGTTACGGAGAAAAAGTTTTAGCCAAACATATTGAATTTTCACTATTGCGTGGCGAAGCCTTAGGCGTTATCGGCGGAAACGGAACCGGAAAAACCACTTTTCTGAAAACGGTTTTAGGTAGTCTACGCGAACTCTCGGGCAAAATTCTGTGGGGTGCAAAAACCGATATTGGCTATTATTCACAAAATTTAGAAGATTTGGAAAACCGCAACGAGATTATTCAGGAATTGCGTCGGGTTGCACCGATGGCTGAAAATGGTGAGCTCCGCAATTTTTTAGCCAGATTTTTATTTGTCGGTGAAGATATATTCAAAAGAGTCGGAGATCTGTCAGGCGGTGAAAAGGGAAGACTGGCATTGGCGAAACTTATTTACTCAAATAAAAATGTTTTAATTTTAGATGAGCCGACCAACCACCTCGACATCCCGTCGCGAGAGGCTTTAGAATCCGCGCTTGATGCTTTTCAAGGCACAATTATAACTGTCTCTCACGATAGATATTTTCTGGACCGAATCGCAACCCAAATTCTTTCATTTGAAGATAATGGGAAGGTGGAAGTTTTTAACGGAAATTACTCTGAGTTTCACGATTGGAATTTGAGTCGAGGGTCTAGAGACGAGATTCAAAAGCCAGAACCTCCTGCGGAAGCGAGTAAGGAAATTGTTGAAACGACAAAACCCAAAGACAATCTTTCCAAAAATCAACGTCAGCAAATAGATAAAAGAATTAGTGAAATAGAACAGAAAATTCCGCATTTGGAAGATTCATTATCCAAACTTTCGCTGGCGATGAGCTCGCCCGAAATTGCCTCGAACCACGAAAAATTACAGGAAACGAACAATAAATATCAACAAACCGAAGCCGAAATCCAAGCACTTTACGAAGAATGGGAAAATTTATTGGCGACCTAGTGAAACAAAACTGCTCAAAAAAACGTCTGACTAATTGAAATTAAACTTTTTCTTTCTCAACAACCGCCAAATTTGTCACAATTAGGTCAATTGCGGTGTTTTGTAAATGAGAAGAAAATTATTATTAAGTTCAAGAATGTCGCTAAAACTAAGAGCAGGAGAATTTTACGGTGAAACTTCGCAAGCTTTGATGGCAAGCGGTTTTCGTTTTAC
>DAORIL010000866.1:0-2584 GCA_035438525.1 Pyrinomonadaceae bacterium | reverse complement strand
TTCCCGCCAGTTCCCCAGAGTTTGGGCAAAATCTGAATCCGATTTTCCATTTTCTTTTAATTCCTCAAATAATTGTTCATGGCGAAGATTGACTGCCGGTAATGCAATGACCGGTAATTTAGTTTGCTGGTTTATCAAATCTGCCTTCAGTTCGCCTTCGGTAACTATCAAAGTATCAGAAAAGCGGTCAATAAATTTAACCAATTGTGAAAAATGAAGGGAGACTTCGGTCGCACAACCATTCAAGCGGTTTTTTGAAGATAAAACAGTATATTTGGGGGGATAGTATTTTAAACCTTCCATTAATTCTGAAAATTTCCGATGATCCTTAAATTTTTCCAGTTCAGCGGGATCGCTTAATTTTGACCATTTAAAATATTGTTCAAGGTCAATTTCCAGTTTTTGATAGGGAAAATCTGCGGTTCTGATCTTAATATGCTGAATCCTTCCATTTCTATCGAAAGACGGGACCATCAGACCAGGTGGAATAAATTCGGTCATCCGCCCATTGAGTTTAAGCCGAAAAATTCTTTCACCGTTATTATTACCGCCAAAACACCATTTTTGATTTGGGAGTTGAAAAAAACCCGGAATTCTTTTTTCTGAGTTTGAGAAATGAAATTCCCGGGAGATACTTTCAGCAATGTCGATTCTTAACTTTAGATCAACCGGAAATTGCCGGTATCCGAGTTGATAAAATAGTTTGAGATCAGCTCCTCTCTTTTTGAGATCCGCCTCCGCCCAGCCTTTTAATTCAAGTTTTTCGATTAATGAGCGATAAACCTCATCAATCATAACCGGATCGGCTTTCGGCAAAAGAAGAGTTGAATCATTTTGAATTAAGGCATTTTGCAATTTAAGTTTATCTACAGTTCGACAAGGCTCTGTTGTCTTATTTGATTTCCCCAATTTAATGCCCAAGTTCGTCGCCAGCCATTCCAGAGCTTCTTTTTTGGTTAATCCTAAAATCTTTTCCACCAGATCAAACATATCTCCCGAAATTCCGCAGCCGAAGCAATAAAATTTTTGCCGTTTCTTGCCACCAATCGTAAAACTTGCTGTTTTATCCTGATGTGAAGGAAAGGGACATTTCCCAAAATAATCAGTGCCTTTTTTATGAAGACTTATTCCTAACAATCCGGCAATTGAAACGATGTCAGTGGTTTCTTTAATTTCATTAAATAGATTACTCATAGAAGTATTTATTCCAAATACGCCAACAATTTTAGTTATTATTATTCTGTGATTCGACGATTAGCACACATTCTGTTTGATACTTTTTGGTGTTTACTAAAGGCTTTATGGTCGTTTTTAATTCGAGTTATATAAGTTATGTATCTTTACTTTTAAGTCATTTCAATTATATTATGATATTTGAAAGATTTACAAAGTCTTTGTTAGTCTTTAGCATTCTTTAACACGCAAATAGTTATTATGAGAAATGGAAGAAAATTCTTAGCGTTATTGTTATTGATGACGAGCTGGTGCAGCTTAGTATCTGCCCAATCTAATACTGTCATTGAATTTGATGATAAAAAGCCATCAAAAGAAAATTCAAAAGAAAACGATCTGGTGATTGTCGAATTCAATGAGAAAACTAATTCGCTGGTCTCGAAACCGGGAACTGTAACCGATGTGGTTAACTTCGATCTTTCAAATGTGGATTTTGACGACGAATATTCGCTCAGTGAAGATGGAGAGTCTATTCCGGCTTCCAAACTTTTCACTCAGTTAATGGCGGAAAAAGCCGAACGCGAGAAAAAAACGGAAATTCAGGACAATTTAGATGCAAATAATGTTATTAAAGCTACCGTCCTTGATGCCAATGGACAACCGGTAAGTCAGGCTGGGGTTAATAAATACAAAAAAATAACCACAGTTACTACAACCAGTTATTACAACAATGAAACGGGTAATGTTTCGGTAAGTGCTAATTACCGAGCTTCCGCCGACGCAATGCGTCTAGTTAAATTAGCTTCGCTCGGAGACGGAATTCCATTGCAGCCGGCTTGGGCGCAGCATATGATTGATGCCGGCAGAACATTTAATATTGATCCGGTTCTCTTACTGGAGGTTTGCCGTCAGGAGTCGCGTTTCAAAAATACTGCCCGATCCGGCGCAAATGCTCACGGCTTGATGCAGTTTATTCCGGCTACCGCCCAAAGATTCTGGATCAATCCATATGACCCTCAACAGGCGATTTATGCCGGAGCTAAATATTTGAGAACCTTATTGAATATGTTCGGCGGGGAAGTTAGATCTGCTTTGGCAGGTTATAATGCCGGTGAAGGAGCAGTAATTGCATTCAGCACAGGTCGAACACTTTATTCTAAAAATAAAGTCATCAATCCCGGACGCAGGATTACTCAATTCGGAATTCCGCCTTATGAAGAAACACAGAATTATGTGGCAACCATTTTTGGGAAATATTTAATGAGTTTGCGTCGTTTGAACGGCAGTTTATAGTATTAATCAAAATTTCAACATTCAGAGGAATGAAAATATGTCAGATCAGGCACACGAATCAGCAGTGAACCCCAATTCTAAGCGGTTCACTCAAAATCACGGGAAGTCAAAATTCAAT
>DAORIL010000865.1:0-2589 GCA_035438525.1 Pyrinomonadaceae bacterium | reverse complement strand
TATGGCAACAGCATCAACAGAAGTAAGAACGATTAGCGTCGCACATTCCCCGGATTCCGACGACGCATTTATGTTTTACGGTTTAGCAACCAATAAACTTGACACCGGAAAGTTAAAATTTGAACATACCTTAAAGGATATTCAATCACTTAATGAAGACGCCAAAAATGGCGTTTATGATGTCACAGCGATTAGTTTTCACGCCTACGCCTACGTTTCGGACAAATATGCACTGTTACCGCATGGTGCCAGCATCGGCGATAAATACGGTCCGATTGTCGTCACCCGTGAACCGCGTTCAGCGGAAGACATCAGTAAAATGAAAATCGCTGTTCCGGGCGAAATGACCAGCGCATTTTTGGCTTTGAGACTTTATAATCAAGACTTTGAATATGTTGTTGTGCCTTTCGATGAAATCATTGATGAAGTCAAACGCGGTCGGGTTGATGCCGGACTTTTGATTCACGAAGGACAACTTTTTTATAAAGAAATCGGACTCGACAAAGTTTTGGATTTGGGCGAATGGTGGTTTGAAAAAACTGGTTTGCCGCTTCCAATGGGTGGTAATGTCATCCGCCGAGATTTAGGCGAAGATCTGATGAAAGAAGTTTCTAAATATTTGAAACAAAGTATCGAATTTTCATTAAATAACCGCGAAGATGCACTTGCCTATGCAATGCAATTTGCCCGCGATATGTCACCCGAATTGGCTGACCGTTTTGTCGCAATGTGGGTCAATAATTTGACACTGGATTACGGCGAACGCGGACGCGAAGGTGTGCGAAGACTTTTACAGGAAGGCTACGAAAAAGGCATTATCAAAAATAAAGTTGATATTGAATTTGTCAATTAAAATTTTGTTAAACTAAATAATTAACGCAGGGATTTTCTCTCTGCGTTTTCTTTTTTTGTAAATTTGATAAACTTTCTTTAGATTTCGTGCATCTATTTGTTAGTTTCATTTTTGAGGATGAGAGGATGGATAAATTGCAAAAGTTAATTATTGTTTTGTTTGTTTTGTGTTTTGGATTAAGTAATGTTTTTGCTCAAACAGCTAGTAATATTGTCAGAAAGGATTTGAGCCAGGCAGAAATTGATAAAATCATTAAAAATGTGGTTGTTAAAGAAGCTGAATTTCGTGAAGCTCTGAAAAATTACGTTTTTAACCGCTTTGCAGTCATGCAAACAGTTGGATTAGGCGGACAAATTACAGGAGAATTTCGCCGTGATTCATTTATGAGCTTTAATGCTGAAGGCGCAAGATTTGAAAAAGTTCTTTTTGCTCCTATTTCAACCATTGAAGAAATCACAATTACGCCCGAAGACCTTGAAAATTTAGGCGGAATCGACCCATTTGCCATTGAACCTGCTCACATTTCCGAATACAACTTTAATTATTTGGGTAAGGAAAAAGTTGACGAGCTTGATCTTTATGTTTTTGATGTTACGCCAAAAGTCGTTCCTGATTGGAAAAAAACCAATCTTCGGTTATTCACGGGTAGAATTTGGGTTGATGACCGCGATTTACAAATCGTTAAATCAAAAGGAAAAGCTGTTCCCGAAGGCAAACAACGGTATCCGGTTGTTGAAACCTGGCGTGAAAATATTGACGGAAAATATTGGTTTCCGGCTTATTCTTTAGTGACCGGACAAGATGGAGAGCTTGTTTTTGAAAATGGTCAGGTGGCCAGAATTAAAATGCGGGTCAAATATACAGATTATCGTCAAGGGCGTTCGGATGTCATTATTTTGGACGATGACGATCCAAAGGCAAAACCGACTCCGACTCCAACTCCGAAGAAACCTGAATAGTTTATAAAGTTTAGAAGGTTTAGGAAGTTTAGGAAGTTAGAGAAAAAAGCATCCCTTCCTAAACTTCCCTAACTTCCTTCACCCTCTAAACTTAATTCCTCAGCAATCATTCCCCGCACTTTTTTTAATAAATCCTGCAAATCATTTTCAACAGTCAGCCCCTTAGTTTCGATTGGGGGTAACAAGACCATCTCAATCGTTCCTTTGTAAGCTACGCCTGTTTTCTTTCCCATCATCCAATCTGTATCTCTGATTGCCACCGGAATTATTGGGGCTTTGGTTTGAAGTGCCAGATGGAACGCCCCTTTTTTGAATGGCAAAAGTTCGTTTGGCATGGCACGAGTGCCTTCGGCAAACACTCCGAAAGAATAACCTTGATCCATTACTTGACGAGCCTTTTGCATGGATTCTTTGGCTTTGGTTGGATTCGTGCGGTCAATGGCGATAATGTTGGCGAACCCCATTGCATAACCGAAAATCGGAACTTTTAACAATTCTTTTTTGCCGACTAAACCGATTCTTCTTCCTGAATAACAATAAAGCATCGCGGTATCAAGATATGAGCGGTGGTTAGAAACAAAAACATAAGATTCGTTTTCTTTTAAGTTTTCCTTGCCAAAAACCTTGACTTTAGCACCCGCGGAACGCACCCAAACTCTGCCGCCCCAATCGCACCAATTAAAAAATCCTTCCCGATTTTTCTTAAAACGATATATTGCAACTAAAACAGGAATAAAAACCAGCACCAAAAAGCCAACCACGATCCAACACCAATAA
>DAORIL010000864.1:0-2596 GCA_035438525.1 Pyrinomonadaceae bacterium | reverse complement strand
CAACACCAAAATCGGGAAGTAGTCCAAATACAAATTCAAGCGGCAGCAATAATACAAGTCTGACGAATTCACCCGAAGCTACAAAAACTCCAACGCCTATCAATGTGCCGAGCGGAAAAAAATATTTGGATATGTCGGAAAGTGAACGCCGTCAATATATCGAAGCCAAAGCTCAAAAAGTTGCCGCACTAATTGGTAATCGCTCCAGCGGACAAATTCCACCACTGGCAATTGATCGGATCAAAGGTTTTCTTGACGCATATGCAAAACGGGCTAATGTTGCCAGAATGAGCGGTTGTAAATTTGGCGATAATCTTCAGGCAACTTACGAAAGAGCCAGTAAAAATGCGCCTTTTATTATTCGTGCTTTTAATCAGCAGCAGATCGATCCGCAGATCGGAATGTATTTGGCAATGATCGAATCCGAACACTGTGTTTGTTTGCAGAGTCCGACCGGACCGCTTGGAATGTATCAATTTACTTATTTAACAGCTAAAGCGCATTTTGATTCGACTGCTTCAATCATCAAAGGTGCGAGTCCGTCAAGTCCTGATGACCGCTGCAAACCTGAGCCAGCGGCACATGCGGCGGCAAGCTATATGAAGTTTTTGACTGGACGTTACGGAACGGGACCATCCAGTTTTCCGCTGGCCATCGGCAGCTACAACAGTGGTGAAGGCGGTTTGAGTAAAAATCTGGAAACTGCTCTGCAATCAAATGAAGGTTTACCGAGAGATTTTTGGACATTGATCGAAAATAGTGAAAAGCTCTCAAAACAGTTTCAGGCAGAAAATTTCAAATATGTTCCAAAATTTTTTGCCGCCGCCATTATTGGTGAAAATCCGTTAGATTTTGGTTTGACATTGCAGCCGCTTTCAACTTATACGAAATAGTCTCAAGTCGTAAGTCCCAAGTCCAAAGTCGATCAGCTTGGACTTGGGACTTGCGACTTGAGATTTGAGATTTATGGCATTAGAAGTTTGGTTAAATTTTACAGACGAAAAAGGCGAACCAAAACGAGTTTTGGTCGAAGGTGAAAGATTTTCGATCGGCAGAACTCCTGACAATGATTTGCAAATCCCATTAGGCAATCTTTCCCGCCAACACGTCAAAATAGAAAGATTTGCCGATGTTCTAATTATTTCCGATTGCGGTTCGAGCAACGGTTCGTTTTTGAACGGTGAAAAAATAGAAAATCCGGTTGCACTCAAAGACGGGGACAAACTAAATCTCGGCGGCGGAGTTGATATTGAAATCGAATTTGTTTCGGATAAGCCGAAAAGTGCGCCGCCGCCAAGCGACGATGATGACGATGAAGAGGAAGAAGAATCAGCTATTTTAGCAGCCGGTGCATCAACCGGAGGGGGAGCAGATTCAGGCGGTAGTAGTTCAATTTCAACGTTTTTTCTAGTTTTAGTGCCGATTTTAGGAATCTTTGTTTTATTAATGATCGGTGTGGTCTTTTTGTTAATAAATAATAACAGTGAGCCTGAGGTCGCGGTCAAAGAAAATAAAGGCGGGTTTGTTTCTTCCCGAAATACTGATGAAGATCCTGACCCGCCGACTAACAAAAAAACTCCCGAAAAAACGGATACACCACCTTCGAATTCAACTCAAACGACTCCAACTCCCGGGGGCGGAACTGCAACTCCGACAACAACCGAAGAACCTCTTGTAACTCCGAAAACTTCGAGCGAAAACGATAAAATTGACGCAAATTCAAGTATGTGTTTGCGTCGAATTGCCCAAAATGATCCAAGGGCGTTTTTAACTACCAAACAAATTTCCATTTTGAGCGGTAAGATCAGTCAGGTCAAAAGTTCAGGCGCATTAGCCGAAAATCTTCGTAATGCCAAGAAAAATGCTTCACAGATTGAATCATTAGCAAATTCAAAAAAACTCAAACCGTTATTTTTGACCGTAGCCGCCTTGACCAAACTTGGGAACCAAAAGGGAGATGTGCTCACAACTGCTCAGGGAATGGCTGATACTTTACAAAATTTAAGTATTCAAATCAGTGGCGAATTTGCAAATGAAAGCCTTTTAGTTATTGCCGCGTATGATCAAGGAGTCGCCGGTAGAAATCTGGAAATGCGCGATCTGTTAGCAAAAGAATGTCTCCCTGAGAAACATCCGGGCGTTAGTTGCCGGGAAATTCGGAGTATTTGGTTTTTGAAAGATAATGGCAAAATCGATGAATCGCAATTTGAATTTGCCTTACGTTTTCTGGCAATCGGCACAATTGCTCAGAACCCAAAGGACTTTGGTCTTCAAGCAGATGCAGTGAGTTTTTAATTAAACCAGATATCCCCAAAATGTTACCTTGATTTGATAAGCTATGGAAAATCTTCAAATTAAGCAATTATTGCTCCACCGGATTAGCTCAAATTACAATTTATTACCAGAAGTCGAAGCAGTTGTGATGGCTGGTTCACAAACTTCAGAATCATCAGATGCTCAATCTGATATTGACCTTTATGTTTATGTGACTTCGCCAATTCCAATAGCCGAACGTGAAAAAATCGCGACGGAAAATGCCGACCGTTTTGAAATCAATAATCAGTTTTGGGAAGACGGAGACGAATGGATTGAGGTA
>DAORIL010000863.1:0-2600 GCA_035438525.1 Pyrinomonadaceae bacterium | reverse complement strand
AAACGGTTGCGGAATGTGGAACGGAATCGGCGCAAGTGGCGCAGGTGGTGTTTTACGAAATTCTTCAGTCATAATTTTGTTGATGCAAAATTAAAAATTCAAAATGCAAAAAGTCTGTCTAAATCAAGTATTTGTTTATTTTACAGACTTTTTTAATTTTTAACTTTTAATTATTTAATTTCCCTCTTTGTTTGCAGGAACAATATCTAAAAGTGCGTGGTTATCAGTATTTAGAAATGTTGCAACTGCAGTTTTTATTTCTTCCGCCAAAATTTCTAAAAGTTCCCCCAATTGTGAATTTATCAAAGCGGGATTATTGTCATAAAGGGCAAATTCAGCTATCTGCTGTGCCCGAGAAAGTGATGATTGGCGCGACCTAACTTCGTCATTTATCAATTGATTACGGAGTTTTTTCATCTCATTTTCACTAACCCCATTTTCAGAAATGTCTTTAATTTCGTCTAATATAGTTTGACGAATTTCCGGCAGATCCTTTTCTTCTTTTGGAATAGCACCAATATAAATTGCCGAAGGTCCGCGTCTTTCATCGGTAAAACCAAAAAGCTGCAAAACGGTTTCCGCACCCTTAACTAATTTTTGATAAAGGCGTGAACTTTCTCCGTCATACAGTAATTTTCCGGCTAAATACAAAGCGTGAAATTCATGTGTGCCGCGTTGCGGAATTTTCCAGCCCATTAAAAATGCCGGTAACGGAGCCAATTTGTCTTCATATTTTTGATATTGCATTCCGATTTCCTTTGGTTCTGAAACATCAATCGGATTTGGTTTTGGTTGGCTTGGGATTGTTCCAAAGTATTTTTCAATCAATGATTTAGCTTCCGTAATATCAAACGAACCAGATAAAACTAAAACGGCATTATTCGGGGCATAATAAATTCTGAAGAATTCCCTAACATCATCAACCGTGGCATCGTCCAAATCTTCCATTGAACCAATCGTGGAATGCGCATTCGCAAAATTCTTAAAAACCATCGAGTTGATCAGGTCAAAAACCTGCCCATAAGGTTGATTATCATACCTCAAACGCTTTTCTTCTTTGACCGCATCACGTTGATTATCAAGGTTTTCCTGGGTTACTGCTAAAGTTCTCATCCGGTCGGATTCGAGCCATAAAGCAAGCGGAAGCTGGCTGGCTGGCATTGTTTCAAAATAATTAGTGCGTTCTGAACTAGTTGTTCCGTTCATAGTTCCACCGGCTTTCATAACATATTGAAAATGCTCGGCTTTTCCGACGTTTTCTGAACCTTGGAACATCATATGTTCAAAAAGATGGGCAAATCCGGTGCGCCCCTCGCGTTCGTTGCGCGAGCCGACATCGTAATAAACCGCAACCGAAACAACCGGAATGGCTTCATCAGGATTTAGCACAACTCGCAATCCGTTTTCGAGTGAATATTCTTCTAAAGTGATTGGTAAAAGGTTGAAATTAATTGACATAGATTATTTCTCACTATCAGTTTCCTTTTGATTTTTTCTGGCAATCGCATAAAGAGCAGATTTTACTTGAAACGGTGTCAGATTTGGATAAGTTTCAAGCAAAAGAGCAATGATACCAACAATTTGCGGACAAGCAAAACTGTTTCCCGTCAAACTTCGATAGCCTCCGCCGAGCCAAGTGGTGCGAACATTAACTCCGGGGGCAGTTAATTCAATTACTTCGCCATATTTAAAGCCAAAATGGAACGGATCATTTTCCTGAATTTTACTGACAGAAATTAACGATGATGAAAAAACGGAAGGAAAACTTGGTTGTGGCAAATTGTTTGCAGCTGCAACAACGATGCAGCCTGATTGATACGCCCGATCCAATAAGTCATGCAAAGGGGCAAAAAATTGTGGTTTGGTTGTCCCCAAACTCAAATTGATAATCCTAAATTTTCGTTTGATGGCGTATTCCAAACCAGCCAAAAACGCGTGACCATCGCCCGAAGCCTGTGCCCCTAAAACTTTGATACTGTATAGTTCCGAATCTTTGGCAATCGTTGAAATAATTCCCGCGCAAGCCGTTCCGTGTCCGGCTGAATCACCTGTTTCTGACGGCACAAACAAAACTCGTTTGTTATCACTTTGCGCTTCGACCGATTCAATCACTTTCCCCTTTAAATCAGGATGTTCTGTATCAATTCCGCTATCAATTATTGCAATGCTCACGCCTTTCCCCGTTTGAGATTTCCAGGAATCATCAATTGCTAAGGGATTCATTAAATCAAATTGCTCGATGTTTGAATTAATTAATGGCGTTATCACTTATTTTTTTAATAGCTTAAAAAACTTGTTTCAGATTTATCGTTTGAACAACGGAGAATTGATTCCATAATTTCACGGCACAGAGTTCGCTCAGACTCACCCCTTCCCGAAATTTCTTTGACCAACAAAGCTAAGTCTATCATTTCCCGGTGTTCGGCGGTTGAGCGCAAATTCTTGAGCCAATCCCTTACTTCTTTGAAATCAACATCTTCATCCTTTGTAAGCATCTTTTCCCCTAATTCCCGAAAGACTTTAGCCGATTCATAAGCATTAACCAGAGACGCAATTGCCTCGGCAAAAAGTGCAGCTTTATCCATTTCCAACGGGGTAAA
>DAORIL010000862.1:0-2610 GCA_035438525.1 Pyrinomonadaceae bacterium | reverse complement strand
TAACTTCTTTTTTATCAAACTCATAGCTGCTATGAATGCTTGAGCCGTGAATGACTTGAAACGCACCGCAAAAAGCGTGTTGATGAATCGAAGTTGTGCCTTCCATCCAAAAATAAATATCAATGTGAAAGCGGGGACTGTTATAAAGTGTAATTGGCGGGTCACCGAATCTTCCGGGCAAATCCCGTTGTTCGGGCAAAGTCGTTTCGCCTAACGCCCACGCAATCGTATCCCACGCCGTAACTTTTTCAGGTAAACCGAATTCCCGCAAAGCGTGCGCCGCTACTGCCGGAAAAAGGTCTTCGCTATAATTTTTATCGCGCCAATTTTGTTCTATTATTTTGCCTAATTGTTTAAATACTTCCATAAAGTTTAATTAAAATTTGTCGGCGGTGGTGGTGGCGGGGTAATTTTTGTATTTTCGGGAACTTTATCCAAATAACGTAAAACCAAAAAGCCACTAATAACACTTGCGATAATGGCAATGATTGTTATTGGAATGGTGTAAGAATCATAATCTCTTTCGTTGCCACCACGAACTCCAATTGTAAAAGCAATAAGAGAGCCAACACCAAGTGCAACTAAAAACTGAGTTGTAATAAATGTTCCGGCAGCAATAATCGCCCAAAGAATACCATTGCGACCATTTGCATTAGCTTTTTTATATCCAAACCAAGCAAAAAGAATAGCTAAAATCATCTTTCACTCTGCTGCCCCCAAATTGTCCAATAAAATCTTTTCAAGTTTTTATCTCACAAAACCACTCAAATTTCAAAAGCGTTGAGAATAATAAAAATTGATTATTTTAGTAGCAAAAGTGATTAGGGATTATTGTCTTTTGTAATTATTTTGCAAATCATCCTTTGTTTTAAGCATCTTATCTGCTATATTTTGCCAAATCATTTCAAAATTCGAATAAGACAATAAGGAAAAACTATGAGTGAAACAGCTACTTCAAAAGGATTTTTTGGACATCCTTGGGGACTTTCGACACTTTTCTTGACGGAAATGTGGGAGCGGTTTTCGTTTTACGGAATTCGTCCGCTTCTAACGCTTTATATGGCAGCCGCGTTGATGGATGGCGGTTTTGGTTTTGAACGTCCGCAGGCAACGGCAATCGTCGGTATTTATTCTTCAAGTGTTTATTTATCTTCACTGCCGGGCGGTTGGATCGCTGACAGACTGTTGGGATTGCGGCGGGCAATTCTCTATGGTGCAATTTTGATTTCAGCCGGACATATTTCGATTGGGCTTTCAGCCTTAGCGGGTGGAAAACTTACATTTTTTCTCGGTCTGATTTTGATCGTTCTCGGCACGGGATTGCTTAAACCGAATATCTCGGCAATTGTTGGCGATTTGTATCCGGAAGGTGGTGCAAGACGTGATGCCGGTTTCTCAATTTTTTATATGGGAATTAACCTTGGTGCATTTTTTGCCCCGTTGATAACCGGATTTTTGGGAGAAAAATACGGTTGGCATTTAGGCTTCGGAGCCGCCGGAGTCGGAATGTTGATAGGTTTGGTAGTTTATATCACCCGCTCAAAATCAACTCTCGGGGAGATGGGAATGGAGCCGACCAAGCATCCCGATCCGATAGTTCAGGCAAAGCGTGAAAATCAGGTAAAACTTTATACCGGTATCGGTCTGGCAATACTTGCAGTGGTTATTATCTTGGCGGCAACCGGAATTATCAACCTTGATGCACAGGTTTTAGGGCATTATATGGCGTATGTTCTGGTTGGACTGGCAGTTGTTTATTTTGCTTATCTATTTATTGCCGGAGGATTGAACAGTGATGAGAAAAAGAGAGTAATAGTGATCGGCGTTTTGTTCGTTGCCGCCGCTATTTTCTGGGGTGCATTTGAACAAGCTCCGACTTCACTAAGTCTTTTTGCTAAAGATTTCACTCAACGAACCGTTTTCGGATTTGAAGTTCCGGCGACCTGGCTCCAAGCAGTAAATTCACTTTTTATTATTTTATTGGCTCCGGTCTTTGCTTTTGTCTGGACGGGACTCAGCAAAAAAGGAATTAATATCTCGAGTCCGGCCAAATTTGCGCTCGGATTAGCCTTAGCAGGAGTTGGTTTTTTGATTATGATTTTCGCCGCGAATATTTTAGTTGCCAGCAACGGCACTGTAAAAGTTTCGATGTTTTGGCTGATCTTTACCTATCTTTTCCATACTTTCGGTGAATTATGTGTCAGTCCGGTCGGGCTTTCATCAATGACCAAACTCAGTCCGCGCCGTTATGTCGGGCAAATGATGGGAATTTGGTTTTTAGCGGCTTCGCTCGGAAATCTAATTGCCGGATTAGTCGGCGGAAGTGTTGATCCCGAAAAACTTGAGCAAACTCCGATCCTTTTCACCTATACAACTGCTGCACTTGTAGTTTCGGCGATTGTTTTGGGTTTACTGGCAATTCCGATTAGCAAGATGATGCGTAATGTGGATGATGGAGAAAAAGGGACTATTGAAGAAGGGGAGACTGCTTCAGTTTAGTTTTTGAATCAATTATCAAAATGAAAGAGGAATCAAAGATCATACTTTAATTCCTCTTTTTTTATTCGCTCTGGGTTTAATACCCCGTCAGCTTGCTGCGGCTTTATAATG
>DAORIL010000861.1:0-2617 GCA_035438525.1 Pyrinomonadaceae bacterium | reverse complement strand
TTCAAAGAGATTGGTCATCAGATCAAGTTTAAATGGGAGGCTCATTTGTTTTTTGTATCCGCGTTTTGCCATATTTATTTCAGTTGATAGTGTAGTTTTTCCGAAATTGTCGGTTCTTGCAGAGTTGATTCCGCGTAATCAAAATTTTTATCTGTCAGACCTGTTTCAATATCTTTAATCTGATATTCAAAATTGCCCGTGACTTTGACTATAACTCCTAAAAATGAAGTAAAACCGTCAACTCGGACAAGTTCGCCGCGTTTGTAATTCGATCTGTATTTACTCATTTTGACTCCAATTAAATATTATTTACACGCCAAACATACTCTTTTTGGGCTAAAGCGTTTTCAATGGTCTCCGCGTCTTTAGCGGAAAAACCATCATCGGTATCTTTATCTCCTTCGGCATAATTACTAGCTTTATTGCCAATGAAATAATTGGCAAATCGACAATCTTTCTCGCCGTATTCATCATCAAAATCATTGATCAGCTCATAACCGATGCCGGAAATGTCCAGACAGATTTTTTCGACTTCAGCGATCTCAGCATCATTTAATTTTCGCGTTGTCCAGATATTTACTTCGCACATAGCAACCTCCCGCCTTAAAAATTGTAAAGATAAATAAACCCGTTTTTTATGGCTTTTTTGAATTCTTTGATCACCGTCGTTTTTCCCTTTTCGCCGAACTGCAAGCTACTTCCGTCCTGATGATAAAGAGAAAAACTTGAGTTATAGCCGGTCATATTGAAATAGAAATATCCCAAATATTCGCCGTCTGAGAAAATCTTTAAGCGATCCTTAAAACCGCAGGCAAAGGTTTCTTCAAATGTTATTTTGTGGGGGTTCTTAATTTTCAGACTGCGCGAAACATAGAGCTGCACGGCTGGCTGGGGATTCAAGAAAGTTTCTGAAGAAATCAGTTTTTCGCCGGCTTTCAGGTTGTTTTCATCAAAATAAATGCCCTTCTCAAAAATCTGACCTTGATTGTTTTCAATATACTCGAACATTAATTTACTCCGATTGATAAATTCAGTAAATTCAGTTATTTACAAAAGAATTATAATCAAAGTAGTGGGGCTTGGCTGAATTTCCAGCGATTTGTGCTTCTGCCGGAATCAAATTCCAAAAACAGAAAAAAGATCGGGCTGGATGGGCAAATGTTTCGTGCGGGCGGCATTTAAAATAACTTCGGGAAGTTCGACCTCAATATTATAATCCGTGTCAACTGTGATATTCATTGAACTTAGTTCCCGCATAAGATAGTTTTCAGAATCTTTGCCGAAATAGTTGCCGGACGAACTAAGGTGATAAGCCAGGTCGCAGGTGTGGTTTTTGAGTCGTTCAAGCTGCTTCTTTAACTCCGCCTCAGCTTTTTTGGAAGTTGGTGTTATCTCGACCGCTTCGGTCAAATAAATAACACTTTGAGCAAGGATCATAACTTCCTGAAAATATTCGGCGCGAACTTCTTCGGGCGAAAAATGATCCTCATCGTCAATATAATTCGGATCATTCGCCGTTGCGTTTGAGTAGGCTTCCAGATCAATTTCGGGGATCAGATTTTCGGATAGAATTTCGTGCATTTTGAATGAAATTGATAATGATATTAAACTTTCGTTTCTTCCAGCGTTGATTTAGTGGTCGAGAATGGTCGCATTCGAGCGATTCTGACAGCACCGGCTTTGGTTTTGCTCCAGCCGGTCGTTCCGGCGCAACTGACGCAACTAAAATAATAAGCATAAGCATCCGGGTCGTCTTTGCAGTTTTCATAACCTTCGCGCAGGGTTGCTTCCTCATTCAAGATTCCATCGCAATAAGCGCAACGTAAATCCGGCATAGTTGATTGTTCTGGTTCTGTTGGCATAAAGATTACTCCACTTTTGAAAAATGAAAGACTTCGACTATTTCGGCGTAAATTTCGCCCTCATCACCACTCGCAAAATATGGATAATATTCGACCAGCTCGTTTACAGCATCTTCCCTCGAAGTAAAATTCTTAGCTTCATAAATGGTCGAAAAATATACTGACAGGCGAGAGTCATTTTCAATCACAGCAACATAGTAAAGTCCGGTTGTCAGGTCTCTGATAAAAGTTTTGCGGTGGCTTTGCAGTTGCGGGTTCAACATAAGAAGATGTTACCCGAAAAGTAGTTTAACCGTGCAAATTCTTAGATTTAGGCAGAGAGAGAGTGGTGTGATCGGATTGGAATTCTTTTTTCTTCCGGTTGAATTCTATTCCGAAATTTCCACGATTGCCTCAAACATAAATTTAGGAATTGGATAAAAAAAAAGACCGCTCGCCATCTAAGGAAAGACAGAGACCGTAAACCTTTCTTTTTTCCAGTAAATTCTTATATCCGGTCTGCTGCTTGACCGTTTTTAGCCGGCTAAATCGAACTGCGTCAAAGGGTGGTTCGATCACCTGCACTCGAACGATCAGATTTTTGGTAAAAAGTTCCTGAAAAGTAAATGTTTGCCGTTCGATCTCAAAAGCATTCCGCATCGCCTCGCGCACGGCTTTTGATTGTGACCTGCTTAAATTCTGAAACCCTTTGAAACCAAAAATCTTTTCCATAATTACTGAGTATTTTACCATTTACAGGCTTTGAAGTCGTGTCA
>DAORIL010000860.1:0-2632 GCA_035438525.1 Pyrinomonadaceae bacterium | reverse complement strand
GATTTGGACGCGGAAAAGCTAGCAAAATTGCACAAAGAATTTGAGAGTTGTTTGTGTCGGGAATGTTTGGAAAAGTCTGAGGAATAATGTTTATCGCACAAATTGATTTTGTAATTTTAAGAAAAATTGGAGGGGATGAACAAGACCAAGTTATATACAGCCTTCTCGCTTTTTTTTTGCATGATGGTAGAATTGGCAAAGATTATCAAATCTTAAAAACTGACAAAGTATTTTCTATCTTTACTAAAATTCCTGATTTGGATGCTTTTGAAAACCTGGAAAATCATAAAAACATTCCCGATTTTCTCAAAAAACTTACCGAACTGAATCTTTCTCAACCAAATTATCAAATTCTTGGCAAAACATCTGATTTGGTTGCAAATTGCGAGTGTCAAAATTCATCAGCTTTCATTTTATACACGGGAATTTGGTCAAGTTCGGTGACACCTTTGTATTGTATTGATTGTTTTAATGTCATTCCTTTATATCGTTTGCCAAGAAGGGAGTTTGGAGATTTTTTCAATGTTTATATTTGGCAACAGGATTATATTTCCTGTGACAGTTTGCAAATTCACTGCAAAACAGGCGAACGTTTTGGGCTACGTGAAATGCTGGAATACAGAAGTAGTTTGAGCCAACGAGGCTTAGAAATTTGCGCTGAAATTAAACAATTAACTAACAAACCTTGCTACTATTTTCTTTACAAATATCGGGGCAAAAGTTGGAAAATCGAACAAGAACGTAAATGCCCCAAGTGTAATAAGGAGTGGAAATTAGAAGCAAAACTGCACAAACTATTTGATTTCAAATGTGATGATTGTCAACTTTTGGGAAATATTGCAGATAGTATATGATAGAAGTTCGATTTTAATTTTATGGCAAAAAAGAAAAGTAAATTTTTAAGTGGAAAACGGATCGATCCGACCCCGATCGATAAAAATACTGCGCTTGCAGATTTAGTTGATGAATCGTTTATGGCATATAACGCGGCGCGGATTCGTGAAGCGTGTCAGCTTTTTACACGAAAAATGCTTGAACCTGATGTGACAATCGGGGTTACGCTGACAGGTGCCTTAACGCCAGCTGGGTTGGGAATTTCGGCGTTGATTCCATTGATTAAAGCCGGATTTATAGATTGGATCATCTCGACTGGTGCCAATCTTTACCACGATACGCATTTTGGAATTGGATTAGCACTTCATCAGGGAAATTCGACACTTGACGACCGGATTTTGCGCGACGAGGAAGTTGTGCGAATTTTCGATATTTTCTTTGATTACAGCGTTTTACTTGATACCGATGAATTTTTCCGCCGCACTATCGAAGCACCCGAATTTCAAAAAACGATGAGTTCCGCAGAATTTCATTATCTTTGCGGAAAATACATTTTGGAACGGAGCAAAAAGTTAGGAATCGAAGACAAATCTTTACTTGCAACTTGCTATGAATACGGAGTTCCTGTCTATACTTCGTCGCCGGGTGATTCATCAATCGGAATGAACATTGCTGCAAAAGAATTACAGGGTGGAAAGCTTGTTTTGAATCCAAACTTAGATGTCAACGAAACCGCTTCGATTGTTTTAGCAGCCAAACGCGGAAAAATTTCAAAAACTGAAAGCGGAAAATCTGCAATTTTTATTCTCGGCGGGGGTAGTCCGAAAAATTTTGCCCTACAAACCGAACCGCAGATCCAGGAAGTTCTCGGCATTGACGAAAAAGGTCACGATTATTTCTTGCAGGTGACAGATGCACGTCCCGACACTGGTGGGCTATCCGGTGCCACTCCTTCAGAAGCGGTTAGTTGGGGTAAAATAGACCCAGACCAATTACCCGGAACAGTGGTGGCTTATGTTGATTCAACCGTTGCATTACCCATCATTACCGCTTACGCGCTCGCCCGACACGAACCACGAGAACCAAAACGTTTGTTTGATCGGCGTGATGAATTTATGGATTTATTGAAATCCGAATACGATAAAACAACGCGGAGATAGTAATCAATGGTCAGTGGTTATTGTGTAGATAAAAGTTCTTCTTACTAACCACCGACCACCAACCATCGAACACTTTCAAAATGAAACTAATTGCCGAACTAAATAACGAAAAACACCCCATTGAAATCAGACGTGACGGTGAAAAAGTTTTCGCCAAAATTGAAGCGCGGGAATATGAAATCGAAGCGTCCGAAGTTGAGCCGAATGTTTATCTGTTCAAACACGATAATCAAATTCACCAAATCTATGCGGCTCCAAACGGTGTGGTAAATATTGGCAATCACCAACTTGAGGTAAAGATTATCGACCCCAAGCGTTTACGTGGCTCAAGCGGTTCAGATGCCGCTGCTGATGGGATTGCCGAAATTAAAACCGCCATGCCAGGTAAGATCGTTCGTATTTTAGTTGAAAAAGGGGCTGATGTTACTCAAGGCGAAGGAGTTATCGTCGTGGAAGCAATGAAAATGCAAAACGAAATGAAATCTCCAAAGGATGGAATTGTCAAAGAAATCCGTTTTAATGAAAGCGACACCGTAAATGCCGGAGATATTTTAGTAATTATTGAATAAATGTTTGACTCGAAAATTCAATCCAAAATCCAAAATCCAAAATCCAAAATATTTGTCCTAATTTCGTTT
>DAORIL010000859.1:0-2634 GCA_035438525.1 Pyrinomonadaceae bacterium | reverse complement strand
GAGTGGATGCTGAATGCTCTAAACTGCGATAAAAACGTGATAACGCCGCATAAACTACATTATCCAAAGGTTCCTGGGTCGTGTCACAAAAACGGCGTAAATGATAAGTTTCAATTTTGCTATCGCGTTTTTGGAGAATACTAAGCCAGGTTTGAAATTCTTGTTTAATTTGAAAATCAACTTGCCAAAAATCCATTGGCGAAGAATCTTTAGGCAGATTTCTCAGTTTTTGCAAGGCACTTTTGATGATGTCAATGTTGAAGGCAGAGACTGAAATTTTGAGTAATCTGCGCTCAAGTTCCGACAAAAACTTTTCTGTCACTCGTAAGTCAATTGCTTCTTCGCTGACTTGTTTAAACAATTGATGAATTTGAAAAGGTTCTTCGATAATAATTTCATTACTAACGGCTGGGGGCATATTTTCTAACTCCTTTTAGGCTTTCTAAGGCAAATAGTTTGGTTACTGAATCTATAAAAATCTGATAGCCGTAACTCTTATTGCAGCATCGCAGGCGGAAGGTGGTAAAAACACAGCAATGCCGAAAAGCCAAGAACCGCGATTCCCATCAATGATTTAAAGATCGAAAAAAACTGTTGATTTGGACCCTTCAACATTTTTGTCCTCCTTTTGAAATAAAACTTGGTTGAGAGTGGGAAAAAAACAATTATTGTCATTCAAAAAGTGACAAAACTTAGCACTTTATTGACTAAATTCTATCCCGACTTCAAAAAAAGTTAATAAATGCACATTACAGTTTTGTAAATCCCTAATGGCAAAAATCTTATAGTGCAAAAGGTGTGCCATTCTTGAAAATCCTGAAAATTAGCTTTAAAAACTTAAAATTCCGCGGCAAAGTCTATAACAATCTTGCATTTTCAACTTGTCACCTCTTTATAATTTCACTAACCTTTTCTTTTAGTTTATTATTAGAAAATTGTTTTAATAGCTTGGAGAAATAATCTTGAGTCTTTTATTAGAAGGAAAAACTGCTTTTGTTTCAGGTGGAACACGCGGGATCGGGGCGGCAATTTGCGAAGTGTTTGCGCGCGAAGGCGCAGACGTGGCTTTTAATTATCATTCATCTGACGATTTAGCCAAAGAAGTTATTGCTAAAATTGAAGCTTTGGGCAGACGTGCGTTGGCGTTTAAAGTTTCTGTGACAGACCGTGTGGGAATGAAAAAAGTTGCCCGCGAAGTGGTCGAAGTTTTTGGAAAAATTGATGTTTTGGTCAATAATGCGGCGGTCAATAAAGGTGATAATTTTGCGACGACGACAGATAAATCCTGGGATTGGGTAATTGATACTAATGTCAATAGTCTGTTCGCTGTCACTAAACCTTTTTACAAACAAATGATTCGTAAAAGGATCGGCAAGATTCTCAATATAACCTCAATCGGTGCTATGAGCTCACTTCCGACATCGGTGCATTATGCTACTTCCAAAGCGGCAATGATCGGATTTACTAAATGTCTTTCGCGCGAAGCTGCTAACTTTGGAATTATGGTCAACGCCATCGCTGCCGGAATTTTTGATACTGATCTAGGTAATACCTTACCTGAACGTTTGCTGCAAGCACACGAAAATTGGGTAGCACAGGGACGTTTGGGTGAACCCCAGGAATTGGCAGAATTTGCGGCATTTATGTGCAGCGACCGCAACAGTTATATGAATGGCGAAATTGTTATTGTTGATGGTGGTGTAATTACCTAGTTCGATTTTGGATTTGTGATTTACGATTTCAGATTGGAATATTTAATCTGGGCCGGACTCAATCTTTATCACAATTCAGATTCCAACATCAAATTTAAAACATTTCGCTATTTAACCCTCAAAACTCTGATTTTTACATTTATCTAGGAGAAAATAATGCGTTTATATTTACGTTCTATGATGGCTTTTGTGCTTTTGTTGTCTATTTCAATTTCGACATTTGCTCAAAACAAAGGTTATGACGTGAGCCGTTTGGATAAATCGGTTGATGCCTGTGAAGATTTTTATCAATTTGCCAATGGAACCTGGTTAAAAAACGCCACGATCCCGGCGGAATATCCTTCATGGGGCAGTTTTACGATTGTTTATGAAAATAATCAAAAGATTTTGCACGATGTTTTAGAAAACTCTGCAAAAACGAAAGCTGCAAAAGGTAGTGATACACAACTTGTTGGCGATTATTATTCTTCCTGTATGAATGAAGCCGCTATCGAAAAAGCGGGAATTGCACCAATAAAACCGTATCTAGCTCAAATAGAATCAATCAAAACCACTAAAGATCTGCAAAGACAGCTGGCAATCTTTCACGACAAAGGATTTGGCGGAATGTTCAATTTCTCTGTCGGCACCGATGATAAAAACAGTAATGC
This sequence comes from Pyrinomonadaceae bacterium, assembly GCA_035438525.1. Lineage (GTDB taxonomy): Bacteria > Acidobacteriota > Blastocatellia > Pyrinomonadales > Pyrinomonadaceae > JAIBCC01. Next base: position 272 of record DAORIL010000859.1, on the reverse strand, counting down.
CAATATCGCCAATGCCTATCAAGGTGGAATCGGTCTCCCAAACCGTGATTATTGGTTTAAGGATGATGCAAAATCGGTTGAAACTCGCCAAAAATATTCAGAATTTATCACGAATATGCTCAAACTTGTGGGCGATTCACCAGAAATTGCCGCCGCAAATGCCAAAACGATTACTACCATCCAAAAACGCTTTGCCTCAGCAGCAAAAGCTCCGGTCGATTTGCGCGATTCTGAAGCCAATTACAATAAAAAGACTTTGGATGAATTAGCAA
>DAORIL010000858.1:0-2636 GCA_035438525.1 Pyrinomonadaceae bacterium | reverse complement strand
AATGATGAGGATTTGAAAAAAACTTTGCCAGCACCGGTCAAAATTATTTCGCTTTTTGAAATATTGCTTGATACATTAGCTGTAGCAGAGAATAATCAAGGACGGGCAACGGCAATTTTTCGGCTTTTTTCTGAGGAAAAATTGGCATAATAATTTGCATCTCAGAACTTTTAAGCGCAAAATTTCGTTACCAAAGAGTCCTCTTCCGATTTTGGATTTGTGATTTTAGTTTAGGATTTTCAAAAAAGAAAATTATTTGGAGAAAAAAATGCACTGTCCGAGTTGTGGTCAACAACAAGTTTCAGCAGAAATAAAATTTTGTTCGCGTTGCGGTTTTCCGTTGGGGTTAGTTTCGGAAATATTGGCGCATGGCGGTTTTTTGCCGCAATTAGCTGATTTACATAAAACTAAAACCCGGTTTACCAAGAAAAACGGGGTGATTTTCAGTCTTTTTTGGTTTATGTTTTTTTTGCTGATCATGGCTCCGTTCTGGGGAATCCTTGGTGTTGAAAAAATGGCGGGAATTTCTGCAATTACGGGGATTTTTGGCGGATTAATGTGGCTGATCGGTTCACTTGCTTTATTAAAAAGTTCCAGAGAACTTTATCCAAACAACCAAATGCAAATGAACCAAATGCCGATAAATCAACCCCAAAATCTTTATGGTGCTAGTCAATATCAGGCATTACCGCCCCAACAGAGCGTCCCAATTTCAGCCTATGCTCCGCCTAAACCGGGAAGCTGGCGCGAAACAAATGATTTGGTGCAGCCTGGAACGGTAACTGATGAAACAACCAAAATGCTCCATAATAAAGAAACGGGATATCAAAAGTAAAAGTAGAATTAAATTTATTAGAATTTTCTTGAATAACAAATAATAAATTATGTATTGTCCAATTTGCGGTCAACAACAAGTTTCAGAAAATATAAGGTTTTGCTCCCGTTGCGGATTTTTACTGACCGGGGTTGGCGAAGTCGTTGCAAATAATGGTTTAGTTCCAAATCAACAACAGCAAATTGAGAGGGAAATTAAGGATTCTCCCCGAAAACGTGGAATCAAGCAAGGCGCGATGATCATGCTGGTTGGTTGTCTCTTAATTGTTCCGATTATTGCAATGCTTCACGTTGCGACTAACACCGAGCCTTTTGTTATGGCCATTGTAGGAATAATTAGTTTTTGGGGTGGAATCCTGCGAATGATCTATGCCTGGATGTTTGAATCAAAATTTCCCGGCGGGCAAACTCTGGAACAAAATCTTATTGCCACAACCCAAAATTTGATTGGAAACAGACAAAATCAACAGGCTTTACCACCTCAACAATCTATTCCGGTCAGTGATTATTCTGCTCCCAAAATGGGCACCTGGCGCGAGACAAATGATTTAGTTGAAGTTGGAAGTGTGACCGATAGCACAACTAAGTTACTAGAAAAGAATGAGTAAGGAGTAGGGAGAGGGGATTAGATGAAATGGTTTGGTTAAAAACCTAAACTAAAATTCCCAATCCAAAATCGAAATGCACTGTCCAACTTGTGGTCAACAACAAATAAATAATGAAATTCGTTTTTGCTCTCGCTGCGGCTTTTTATTGTCGGATGTGGCGGAAGTCGTTGCAAATAATGGGATTTCACCCTATAAAACACCAGGCAGAATAAGCAAAAAAGATTCGCCGCGTAAACGAGGAATTAAACAAGGCGCAATGGTGATGTTGGTCGGATGTTTGCTAATCGTGCCAATAATTTCGATTTTGATGCCGTTTTTGGGCTTTCCTCCTTTTTTTATTCCGATTGCCGCCGTTTCAAGTTTTATGGGAGGATTGCTCCGGATAATTTATGCTTTAATGTTTGAAGAAAAAGAAGCTATTGGATTTTTCCCCGAATCAAATGTGTTTCAACCTCAGGCTTTCCAAAATCAATCAAATCCAAAATCTTTGCCAGCAAATCAATCAATTCCTGCCTCAGTTTATGCTCCTCCAACGCAGGGAAGTTGGATGGAAACAAATGATTTGGTTCAACCTCCAAGCGTTACGGAAAGCACCACTAAACTATTGCAGAAAGATGAGTAAAGCTATTGTCCATGGCCGTTTTTCTTTCTAGGTTTGAGTAGAAAAACAATCGGAATTACCAAAATAACCATCACCATAAAAAATCGAAAAATATCTAAAATTGCATTCATTGAGGCTTGTTGAACGATGGTATCCCACATCATGCTTTGAGCTTTTGAGGCGGCTTGTAGTGTTGTTAGCCCCTGATTTTGAAGCGTTTTAGCTAACTCTTTGATGGCTTCAGTGTAATTTCGATTATAGTTTGTAGCGTGAGAACTTAAATTATTTATGTAAATCTGCGTGTTTCTGGTTATCAGTAACGTTGATAAAGCGACTCCCAAACTTGCACCGACATTGGAACATAACGTAATCATAGACGAGGCACTATCGTTCTTATTAGCCGGGACGTAATAAAATCCAACCGCCATCATGGTTGCCGATAGAAATGACAATCCAAAAATTTGATAAACTCTGAAAATAGCGAGGTCATTAAAACTGATTTGCAGGTTAATTGAGGTTAAATTCCACAAGGCAAGGGTAGATAAAGCTAAACCAAAAAATAAAACCTTCCGGGCATCAAATTTATCGGTCAG
>DAORIL010000857.1:0-2641 GCA_035438525.1 Pyrinomonadaceae bacterium | reverse complement strand
ACAGCGGTTGGTGATTATCAAAAATCTCGCTTTGTTATATCTCCATACCAAAGATAAACGTCACGAAAGTCAAATCGAAGGAATTTCTAACGAAGCATCGCAGGCACTTAATGAGGTCAAAGGGATTTCATACAATCTGCGTCCGTATCAGCTTGACCGCATCGGATTAACCAAAGCTATTGAAGCAATTATCCGTTCAGCAGAATCAGCTTCTGAAATTAATTTTTCGGCAAAAATTGATGATATTGATGGCTATTTTCCCAAAGAATCAGAGATTAATTTTTATAGAATCGTGCAGGAATCGGTCAACAATATTTTGAAACATTCAAATGCCACAAAAGCGAAAGTTGAGATTAAAAGTGAAGAACAAAATCTCAAGGTAATTATTGATGATAATGGAGTTGGTTTTTCACCCGAAACAAAATCAAATGGATTCGGTTTAATTGGAATCAAGGAACGCGTTGATTTATTGAATGGAAATATCGAAATAATCACAGCACTAAATCAAGGCGTGATTATCAAGATTTTGATACAAAAATGAGTGAGAAAATAAACATAATCATCGCTGATGACCATCCAATCGTCAGAGGCGGGTTAAAACAAGCAATAGAATCGGATTCAAACTTAGTCGTGCTTGGCGAGGCAAATAACGGTAAAGAAGCAATCGCCTTAATCGAAGAGTTGAAGCCTGAAATTGCCGTCCTTGATATTGATATGCCCAAAATGGATGGATTTGCCGCTGCCCGAGAAATTCAAAAACGCCGATTGCCTGTCAGAATTATTTTTTTAACGATTCACAGCGAAGAAGATTTATTTCATTCAGCAATAGATTTGGGAGCGAGCGGTTATATTTTGAAAGACAGTGTAATAACTGAAATCGTTTCTTGTATCAAAGCCGTTGCGGAGGGAAATTTCTATGTGACTCCTTCCCTGACCTCGTTTTTGATTCAACGACGAAAAACTTCGCAGAACTTCGTCGAAAAAACACCGTCCATCAATCTTTTGACCGAAACCGAGTTGCGGATTTTACAGATGATTGCTGATTATAAATCCAGTAAAGAAATTGCTAAAGAACTTTTTATCGGTCACCGAACCGTTGAAACACATCGCATAAATATTTCCCGCAAACTTGACCTGCACGGGCATAATGCTCTGTTAAAATTTGCCGTTGAACATAAAAATGAATTGTAGCGGATTTGCTCCATTTCTATCCTTTCTATGTAGTTCTACATAGAAAAAACGTAGAACTACGCACTCATTTTTCGTAGTTATCTGTATTCCAACCGTCCTTTATTTTACTTAAAATCTCTTTCAATTATTCAATCTTCCGAATAAAAGAGCCTAGGGGTTCTGCCGGATTCGTGTGCATTCGGGTTAATGCCCGCCAAGAAATTGCAAAATTATTGATTTTTTTTGGCGGGTAATTTTTTTAAGTTTGAGAAAAGATATGAGAACAAAACCATTAGCCAAAACTTCAGAAATTCTGCTTCAGGAATTAGAAAATGAACTTCTCGTTTACGATTTACAGACCAACAAAGCCTTTTGTCTCAATGAAACTTCGTCAATCGTCTTTCAACTCTGCGATGGAACTAGATCCGTGGCAGAGATTAGTCAGACTTTGAATAAACATTTGAAGCAATCCGTCAGTGAAGATTTTGTCTGGCTTGCTTTGGATAGTTTCAAAAAAGATGACCTGCTCGAAGAGGGCGAACAATTTGCTATTAACTTCAAAGGCTTAACCCGTCGGCAAGTTATCAAAAAGGTCGGATTGGCTTCGATGGTTGCCTTGCCATTAATTTCATCGGTCGTTGCGCCGAATGCAGCGATGGCGGCTTCGGCTCCAGCGGTAAATTGCTCCCCAACCCCTCTTGCTCCGGGCTGTCTGATCCCTTTTAGTATTAGCAGCACCTCACCGTGCAGCGTATTTTCTCCGGCGAGTTTTAACAGTGTTTGCAACGCGCTTCGTGGATCACAGTGCAGCAGTGGGATGTCAGTTTTCCAACCAGGCGGTTGTTTTGATTTTAGTGGAAATCCGCCATCATCGCTTATTAATTGCCTTTGTGCATAGTGTGAGGGATGAATTTTAGTTGTTGGTATCACAACCAACGTTAGAAAGAAATCTTAAACGCTGAAAAATAAAATTATGAAAATAAAACCAATCAGTCGAAAGCAAAATATCGTCGTTCAGGAGTTTGAAAAAGAGTTATTAATTTACGATCTGCAAACCAATAAAGTTTTTTGTTTGAACGAAACATCAGCAATGGTTTATCAACTCTGTGATGGAAAGAATTCTATTGCAGACATCAGCAATTCGATTGCCAAGAAGCTCAATCAACCAATCAACAACGAATTGATTTGGCTCGCGTTGGATGGATTGAAGAAAGAAAATCTACTTGAGAATAGCGAACAGTTTGAGATTGATTTCAACGGTTTGAATCGGCGGCAGATTATCAGGAAGGTCGGCTTGGCTTCGATGATTGCTTTGCCGATGGTTTCATCAGTCGTTGCGCCGAGTGCGGCAAATGCTGCCAGCGGAGTGGCAGGTTGCGCCTCTCCCACTTGCATGAGAAGCGGACCGGTTTGTAATGGTTGCTTTCAACCGACCTTCGTTATTGAATACAATTCAACTGATGGTTCTTGT
>DAORIL010000856.1:0-2649 GCA_035438525.1 Pyrinomonadaceae bacterium | reverse complement strand
TCCTCACGTTTGGATTCTGACCCAAAATGTCCAAAGCAGGATCTTTCAGCATCAAACCGTTCCTGACATTCTGCGCAAAGTTTTTGCAGATTTTGAAGTTTCGTATGAGATCCAAGGTGATTTCAAACCACGCAATTTTTGTGTTCAATACCGTGAAAGTGATTTTGATTTTGCCTCGCGTTTAATGGAAGAAGAAGGCATTTATTATTACTTTGAGCACGATGGGAATATGGACAAATTGGTGATAGGAAATACCCCGCAGTCGCACCGGGATTGTCCAAATAAATCGCAATTACCATATGTTGTTGAAAGCGGTTCGGAGGAAATTTGGGCAAGTGCTATCAGAAGTTGGAAAACCGAATATACTTTGCAAAGTGGAAAAGTAACTAACTGGGATTACAATTTTCAGCTTCCGACCAACAAATTAGATGGCGAACAACCCAGCCAATTTTCTCATGGCGATAACCAAAAAATGGAAATTTATGATTTCCCCGGCGGCTATGCCCGAAAATATGATGGAATTGACAAAAGCGGCGGAGAACAAGCCGCTAGTTTAAATAGTGTCTATCAGGACAAACAAAATACCGTCAAAATTCAGATGCAAGCATTGGATGCTCAGGTTAAAGTTTCCAAAGGCTATTCCGATTGCTGCACCTTGACCGCCGGATACAGATTTAAGTTAAACAACCACCCGTCAAAAGCTCTTAACACCCAGTATGTAATCACTACGGTTCAGCACCAAGCCGAGCAAACACCTGATTATTCTTCAGGGGACGAATCGGCAATTCCGTATGAAAGCACTTTTAATTGCATCCCGCACGGAGCAGGAGTTCCGGTTTTCAGACCATTAATGAAAACCCCTAAGCCAATTGTCAACGGAACCCAAACGGCAGTCGTGGTCGGACCGGCAGGTGAAGAAATTTTCACGGATAAATATGGACGCGTCAAGGTTAATTTTCATTGGGACAGAGAATTAAAATTCGATCCTGATAGTTCGTGTTGGGTGCGTGTCGCGCGTGAGATTGCCGGTAAGAAATGGGGTTCGATGCATATTCCGCGCATTGGACAAGAAGTAATAGTTGATTTTGAAGAAGGCGATCCTGACAAACCGATCATTGTCGGTGCAGTTTATAATCCCGAAACAATGCCGCATTATGAATTGCCCAAATTCAAAACCTTGACGTATTTCAAGACTCGAACCAGTCCTGATGACGGAAAGGGCTTTAATGAATTACGATTCGAAGACAAAGGCGGAAAAGAGCAAGTTTTCATTCGCTCACAAAAGCGAATGGATGTCCGTGTCCTGCAATCGCTTTACGAAACTTGCGGCGGTAATCGTCAGGAAGTCATCGGAATGCGGCAAGACAATAAACCTGGCGGTAATTTGGCGATTTCAGTCGGTGGAAACTACGATTTGCACGTTAAAGGCGATTGGTATATCGGGATTGACGGCAAACTAAATGAAGGCGTAAAAGGCGATGTTGTCGAAGGCTATGACAGTAATCAATCAACTGTTGTTAAAAGTAAAGTTGAAATCAACGCCCAAAATATTACGCTCGAAGGTTCTCAAAGCGTCAATCTGAAAGTCGGTTCAAGCTGCATCATCGTAGATATGATGGGAATTACTATCCAAGGTCCGATGGTCAAAATCAATTCGGGCGGATCTGCTTCTCCGACTTCTCCGGCAACTCTTGATTCTCCTCTTGATGCCGAAACTGCCGATACAGGCGAACCCGGCTATCTTGATCGTCCACGCAAGGGCGGCGGTGGTGGACGCAAGAGCCGAACGCTGAATGGACAGCACGCTCCATCAGTTACTTATAATCCGAGCGATAAAACCTACAGTGTTGGCGGTGATAAACTTAAGGTCAAAGGAACGGACGATTTCGTTGGCAAAACGATGAAAGACCTTTCGACTTTGTATAATACGCCAACCGGTAAAAAAGTTATTGACAACATCAATGCAGGCAAACATACGACTACCATTGAGACATTAGACGAAGCAACAGCTAAGAAAAACGGTGGTTTGGCAACTCCGAGCAATGGCGCAGATTCAAAAACACCGGGCAAAGGAAGTGATACCAAAGTGCAATATAATCCTGATGTGCCGGATGGTGGTTATACCGACGAAAATGGAAAACCCGTTGTTTTGCCAAATGCCGCTATGCTTGGTCACGAACTGATTCACGCTATGCACAATGATAAAGGGCAAAACAAAATAGATAATCCTGAGCCGACCGAACCTGATAGCAACGAAGAAGAATCACAAACTATCGGTATCCACGGACATAAAGACGATGAACTAACCCATAATAATCTGTTAAAAGATTTGGGCGACCCGCATCGTCGAACCGATCACGATACAACGGTTGTTACTGCACCGAAATAAATTTTATGAGAGTTACAAGTTCAATTTTAGTTTGTTTGATATTTTTATTGGCTTGTAATTCTCAACCTATCCAAAATTCGGTAGTTATTAATGAAAATTCAGTGCAAAAAACCGAATTGCCAAAAGTTGAGGCCAATGAAAATAAGCCAAATACGGATTTGAAAAAGGAAAAAACAATGAGTGACCAAGTTCTAAAATCAGTTACTTTAAAAGCGCAAGCGGAAAATACCGAGAGTGCTTTAATTATCAAATACGAAGTC
>DAORIL010000855.1:0-2650 GCA_035438525.1 Pyrinomonadaceae bacterium | reverse complement strand
TTAATAATCAAAAATTTCGCTTAAAAGCGGAAATAAAAATAAAGCAATGAATGATGCACCACTCTTAAAAATGCAAAATATCCGAAAAGTCTTTTCGGGTGTAGTCGCTTTAGATGATGTAAATTTTACCTTGGAAAAAGGTGAAGTTCATTCGTTGGTGGGCGAAAATGGCGCGGGAAAATCAACACTCATCAAAGTAATGACAGGAGCATATAAACGCGATGGCGGGGAGATGTTTCTGGAAGGAAATTCCGTCAATTTTCGCACGCCCGAAGACGCGCAAAATGCCGGAATGGTTGCCGTTTACCAGGAAGTCAATCTGTTGATGTTCCGTTCCGTTGCCGAAAATATTTTTATGGGGCGAGAACCTCGTAAATACGGTTTAATTAACTGGAAAAAGATGTATGAGGAAACTGATAAAGTCCTCAAAAGTTTAGGCTTACCGATCAACCCAAAGGCAATTTTAGGTGAACTCAATATTGCTTCCCGCCAAATGATTGCGATCGCCCGGGGCGTTTCACTAGGGGCAAAAGTATTAGTTCTGGATGAACCGACAAGCTCTTTGACTGAGCGCGAAGTCACCATTTTATATGATGTTATCCGCCGTTTGAAGTCTCAGGGAACAGGCATCGTTTATATTTCGCATCGTTTTGACGAACTTTATGCAGTTTGCGACAAAGTAACGATTTTGCGCGATGGAAAATTTATTGCAACTCGTCCGCTAGCTGGTTTGGAACGAATCGATTTAATTTGTCTGATGCTTGGCAAAAATCGCGAAGATCTTGAAAAGAAAGGCGCAACTGCATTTGGCGAACATCACGAAGCACAAACTTTGCAGCCTTTATTGGAAACTGAAAATTTGACTCGCGGGCGGCGGATCAAAAATGTTTCGCTCAGAGCGGGAAAGGGCGAAATTCTTGGAATGGCGGGGTTGTTGGGAAGCGGTAGAACTGAGGTTGCACGAGCAGTTTTTGGAGCAGATTCAGTGGATGACGGAAAAGTAAGGTTGGAAGGAAAACAACTAAATCTGCATTCTCCAAAGGATGCAATCAAAGCCGGAATCGCATTTTTGTCCGAGGATCGCAAAGCCGAAGGTATCATTCCCGAATGGTCGGTTCGCGAAAATATGACACTGGCTGCCTTGCCCGCCCTGACTAATGCCGGCGTGGTTTCAAAAACTAAACAAAACGAAATTGTCGCTAAATTTATGTCCCGGTTGGGAATAAAAGCCTCCAGCGGCGAACAAAAAATTCGTGAACTTTCGGGCGGTAATCAACAAAAAGTTTTATTAGCCCGTTGGCTTTGCAAAAATCCTAAGTTTTTAATTTTAGATGAACCCACCCGCGGCATTGATATCGGTGCAAAAGGGGAAATTCAGAGTTTGATCAACGAATTAGCCAGTGAAGGTTTGGGTGTTTTAATGATTTCGTCCGAACTTGAGGAATTAGTCGAAGGTAGTTCCCGTATCGTAGTTATGCGTGATGGTGTTTGTGCGGCTGAACTGACAGGGGCACAAATTTCACAAGACGGAATTATTAACGCGATGGCGGAAGGTTCTGAGGGATAAGCGATGAGGGATAATTAAATCCAAAATCACCAATCACCAATCCGAATTTAAATTATGGCAGAAGCAATTACACAACCATTAGCGAAACGCTCCAACTTGAGTTTTGCGGATTATGCGCCGACTTACGGGGCGGCGGCGGCACTAGTTTTGTTGATTCTGGCAAATTGTATTTGGACAACGAATTTTGCCGCGATAGATAATTTCCGCAATATTTTGGTTCAAGTTGCACCGACGATGTTGGTTGCTGTTGGAATGACTTTTGTAATTGCAACAGGCGGTATTGATTTATCGGTTGGGTCGATGATGGCGATTGCCTCGGCTGTCGGAGCCGTATCGCTTGATTATGGAACATTTCCGGCAATAATTGCGGCTCTGATCGTCGTAATTTTGTTTGGGGCATTTAATGGATTTTTGATCTCTACTTTCAAAATTCAGCCGATCATCGTCACACTTGCACTTTTAATTGCCGGACGCGGAATTGCTCAGGTTATCAGCAATGGCGGACAACTGATCCCTTTTTCCAATCCGACTTTTGAATATTTTGGAAAAGGCTCAATTATCGGAATCCCGTTGCCGATAATAGTTATGGCGGTCGTTGTCGGGTTGGCGATCTTTGTTCTTCGAGCCACGATTTTTGGGCGTTACATCATCGCAGTAGGCGGAAATGAAGTTGCAGCCAGACTTTCCGGAATTTCAGTAAATCGAACTAAAATCATGGTTTATGCGTTGAGTGGATTGCTGGCGGGAATTGCAGGATTGATTTATACAGCCAGATTGGGTGCTTCTGATGCATCAAAAGTAGGTGAAACAATCGAACTTGACGCGATTGCGGCAACAGTTGTCGGGGGAACCGCGCTGACGGGTGGAAGAGCTTCTGTCATCGGAACGGTCATTGGAACTCTGATAATGCAAATCATCACTACCAGTTTTAATATGAACGGCATTAAATTTTCGTATTCGCTCGTGATTAAAGCCGCAATCATTATTTTTGTCGTTTATTTACAACGTCCAAAAGCGAATTGAAAAAGGTATTTTTTATGTTAAGCAGATTTAAATTTTTACATTCACTTGTCATCGTTTTAT
>DAORIL010000854.1:0-2656 GCA_035438525.1 Pyrinomonadaceae bacterium | reverse complement strand
ATCATCTGCCGAAAACTCCAAATGAATTATACGCCGATTTTTCGGGATTGTTCCTGAAGAAGACGAATGAACAAGTAAAGGTTTCATTAATAAACAGTCACCTTTTTTCGCTTTACACAAACTGACTGATTGCTTTGATTTAAGATTTTGAATTTCGGTTGCACTGAGCCGACCAAATTTATGCGTTTTAGGCAAAACTTTTAACGCACCATTTGATTCGTCTGCATCGTCAAGGTGAAAACGAAGCGTCAGCATTCTTTCCAAAATCGGAATTGGGGGCTGAACGTGGTGAATATTTTCTTTCACACTCCAAGCCGTAAAGCCTGTTGTCTCAATCTTTTCACGGACTGAAATCGTCAAATCCTGATGCCAAGGCACTTTCCAGTTTGCGTTTGGCGTTTTATCAAAATAGATAGCGCGAACAACTTTTGCAGCTTTTCCTAAAATTTTTTCCGCAATTTCACGAACTGTGCTACTTTCAGAAAATTTGCGAACCTTTAGCGAAAGATTGAGTAGATTCCGCACCCCGTAAATGCCTTTATTTCTTTGATTTACTTTTAGTTGCGATAGATCTTCAATTAACCTTGAAATAGTTTGCTCATCAACTACATTTTCCAAATTTTCAAAACCGTTTGTTTCAAATGTCAATCTCTGCATCTGCACCAAGTTTACCTTTTGCCTTTTTACTTTTGCCTTACTACTGTTGCCAACTTTGCGGATTATAGTTTGAAACATTTTGTCCGTTAAAGAGTGCTTTGACCGTATCACGTGAAAGAACAATGATGGTAAAAATGCCTAAAATAGTGCCAAAAGGCATAAAAACACAGGAAATACAGGCAATTACAAAACAAAATGTGTAGCCTGTCTGTTTTGATAAATTGCGACCTGATTTAAAAATTAAGAATCCGATAGTTAAGGAAACTATAACAATAAACAATCCAATAAAGACGAAAATTCCACCGAAAAGAACAGCTGGAGGACCGCCATCCTTATTGTTTGGCGCACTAGCTATCATCGCACCGGCAAAAATCCCAATTACCATATAAAATACTCCGTAAAGTAACGGGAAAATACATAATCCTGCTAAAACATAATGAAAAATCGAAAGTAGTCTCAATTGGTCTAAATCTTTGTTCATAATTTTTCTCCTGCTGGAATGCTAGGCTTTTACCTTTTTCTAGTCAACGAAATTTTTTCACGCAATCAATAAAATTTTCTTTGATTTGCTGATACTTATCATCTTTGCCCACAAATTTTCCATCCACAAAAGTTCCTAAAATATGTGAAGCATCGGTTGAATAAACTATTGTCGAAGCTAAATTTTCAAGCCGGACACATTCTAAAAGCGGCGCATCACCGTTAATAACACAAGCATCAAACGGCTCTCCGATTGCAAAAAACTCTTTGGTAAAATTATTCATTGCTTTACGTCCCGCAATAGTTGCTTTGGTAATGGCAAAAAGTCCGCTGTTGCCGGGAAAAGTATTTCGTTGATGCGAAATCAAACGCTGACCATAATCTAATAAACGTAATTCTTCTAATGGATTAAGTCCGATGTGACTATCTGTTCCGATGCTCCAATTTCCGCCAAAACTCTGAAATTGACGAAGCGGAAAAAGTCCATCGCCGAGATTGCTTTCGGTGCTGGGGCAAAGCACGACATTTCCCTCAGATTTGGCCAATTTTTCAGTTTCGTTTTCGTTCAAATGAGTAGCGTGGACGAGGTGAAATCTTTCGTTCAGCTCAGTGTTTTCTAAAAGCCATTCGACGGGGCGTTTTCCTAAATAATTTATGCAATCTTCAACTTCTTTTATTTGCTCCGAAACATGGATATGAAACGGAATATTGTTGGGTAACTCGTTGATAACACGCAAAATATCTTCATGATTTACGCCTCGCATCGAATGAATCCCAACTGAAATATTGGCATGTGAATGTCGTTCGCAAAGCTCTGCCGAAGCCTCAAAAAGTCGGGCGTAATCGTCAAATGTGTTAGAAATAAATCTTCGTTGACGCTCGTTTGGCTCAATTCCGAATCCGCCTTTTTGGTAGAAAATCGGAATCAAGGTAATTTTAATTCCGGCTTCCTTAGCGGCTTCAATCAAAGCTTCACCCATTGTTGCTAAATTATTGTAAGGATTACCATTTTTGTCATGATGAACGTAATGAAATTCGGCAACATTTGAATAACCCTGACGCAGCATTTCTGCATAAACCATTGCCGCAATTGTTTTCATTTCATCAGGATTTAGATTTAGTGCAAGCGAATACATTGCCTCGCGCCAAGACCAAAAATCATCATCGCCCGTGTGATTTTCTGCAAGTCCTGCCATTGCATATTGAAAAGCGTGAGAATGTGCGTTTTGAAACGCAGGAATTGCATAGCCATTGATAAATTCGCCATCCTCTGTTTGAGAAATTGCGGCGATTTTGCCGGAGTTATCTATCGAAATAGTGGCATGTTCAAGCCAGCCTTGATTTTGTAGTAACGCTTTAAAGCGGAGGATTTTCATATTAATTCTCGGTTTTATTCTATTTCAAAGTAAAATGCAATTTACCTTATCTCAATTTTGGAATAGTTTTAAATGCTCTTAGTAAAATAAGATTGAAATTTTTTGGTGAAAAAAGTCATATAAGTAGCAAGGTAGTGTTGAAT
>DAORIL010000853.1:0-2661 GCA_035438525.1 Pyrinomonadaceae bacterium | reverse complement strand
GTCTGTCTTTATCTAATTTCAAATAATTATCAATCGCTTTTTTGACATCAGGGGGCAATGGAATTGTTCTTTCGCGTCCCCCTTTGACTTTGAATTTCAGAATCCATCTACCGTGACTCCACTTGATTGAAGAAACTTTTAATGAACAGGCTTCGCTAACCCGCAGACTTGTTCGTAACATCAACAAAATCAACGCATAATCTCTTGCTCCTTCGGTTTTTGATTGATCGGGACCAGATAGGACATAACTAACCTCTTTGTTGGTTAAAGCCCGTCCGCGTAAATCCTCCGACTGAACGGGTGGACGGACAAGTTTTGTTAAAGCGGGATTCCGGTCAACAATTCCGGCAATCTTCAGATAATCGAACATTGAACGGATCACCGAAAGTTTCAAGCGCACTGTGGCATCGCTTTTTTTTAGCAAAATTAAATGGTCACGCCAGCGTTGAATGTCACCTTGATTTATTTCTGCCGGATGTTTGCCACGAAAAAAGATGAAAAATTCTTTAGCGACTCTTCGATAAGCCCGGCGAGTTTCTTCTGAAACTGAACGTTCAAAGAAAGGTGTCATGATTTTGGGGTTAAATTCTTCAACCACTAACTCGCCGGGAGGCGGAATAATTAAAATTTGGTCTATTTGGTCAGCCATAGAGAAAGAAAATTCAAGATAGTCGGCAAAATGGATAGATATTTCTACCGACACTCAATAAAAATGGATTCAACCCCTCAAAAACCGATGATACCAAATTTTCTTCTATTTGACATAAGGATAATTACCTCAAATGCCATCCAAAAAGCCTTGCCACGTTTAAAAATCTAAAAAATTAACGAAAATTCAACAAATTTCTTTTGAAACATTTTGAAAAAAATTTGAAAAAATGATCTCTTTGAAAAATTGTTTAGGACGGATTTTAAAATGGGGGCAATAATAATCGGATGTTGAAAACTAATTTCTGAAAATTTATTTAGTAAATGAGATGAAAATTTAGCTAATGAAATAAACATCCGGGTAATTGAGAAAATTTATCTAATGATATGCAAATTTTGCAATTATATAAGTAATTGCTAAACATAAGCATCAGTTGTGTTTAGAACAAATATTCCTCAAATTTTATTATGCAAGATTTTGCAATCTTTCTGAAGATATACAAAGTCAGATGTTCAAAGGTGTTAATTTGCGAATTTATTTAGCATCAGATCTGAAAATTTTGCTTTTCAACTGAAATTAGCAAATTATGTAAAAATGATGATTTAACCTCAACTAATAATAAGCATAAGTTTCTCAACATTTAGATAACTTTGATGATTTTCAAAGTTTCAGATCTGTCTAGAAATTCATATGAAGTTTTAGAAAAATCTCAGTTTGAACTGATATTTTCGGTAATCAAGCGCGCACTGCGTTCTCGTGTGTGACGTGCCCAAAACCATTCCCGTAAAACCATATACCGATTTCGTGCACCTTCGAGCAGCATAACGTGAACAATGTCCCACAATAATCGTGCAAAATAGCCGGAAAACTCAAACTTACCAAACTGAACAATTGCCCGATTGCGTCCGATGGTTGCCATTGAGCCTTTGTCCAGATATTTGAAAGGGATTCGTTCTTTTCCCTGCAAATCCCGTAAGATGTTTTTAGATGTAGCCTTGCCTTCCTGCATTGCGGCAGAAGCCAATCCGGGCACAAGTTTTCCCGAACTATCTTTGAGCGAAGCCATATCACCAATAACGAAAATATTTCGATAATGGGGGATTGATAAATCGGGTTGAACAAGAATACGTCCGGCTAAATCGGTAATGTGTGACAATTGTTTGCCGAGAGGAGAAGCAGCCACCCCCGTCGCCCATAAGGTAACAGTTGTTGAAATCCATTCGTCCCCAATTTTGATCTGTCCTTTTTCAACTGCGGAAACTTTGCTGTTCAGATTAACCTCAACTCCTAATTCTCTAAGTTGTTTTTCAGCTTTGGCGGAAAGATTTTCCGAATACATTCCCAAAACCCGCGATGAGCCTTCGTAAAGTGAAACTTTTGCTTTGGTCGGATCAATCGCCCGAAAATCCTTTGCCATGGCTTTGCGCGAAACATCTATGATTGCTCCGGCAAGTTCGACTCCCGTAGGACCGCCGCCGATGATGGCAAAATGCAAAGGCGGGTGTTTTCCGGTCAAAATCGCTTCGCTTTCGGCATTTTCAAAAGCTTCCAAAATTTGTCTGCGAATTTTCGTCGGATCTTCGATAGTTTTTAATCCGGCGGCGTGTTGCTCCCATTCATCATTTCCAAAATAAGAATGACGCGCTCCCGCAGCAACGATCAAATAATCAAATTCAAGCTGTCCGGCATCGGAAAGTGTTATTTTGCGAGTTCTTTTATCAATTTCAGTCACTTCGCCGAGAATGACTTTGACATTTTTGGCATTAGACAAAGAATGCCGAAGGGTTGAAGTAATCTCCCCCGGCGAAAGCACGGCAGTTGCCACCTGATACAACAAAGGCTGAAAAGTATGATGATTTTTTCGGTCAATCAACGTGACCGAAACATCTTTATTTGCCAATACTTTAGCAGTATAAAGTCCGCCAAAGCCGCCTCCGATGATAACCACATTTGGTTTATATTTTTGTTTATTCATAGCCTTAAGTAAGAGTTTTATGAATTTCCTCAGTATC
>DAORIL010000852.1:0-2662 GCA_035438525.1 Pyrinomonadaceae bacterium | reverse complement strand
GACTGCTTCATCAGAACGGGTCATTCCTTCTTTGCTAATGCTCAAACCTGTATTTCCGGGGCCTGAACCCAAAACCAAAATCACCGAATAAGGATAATCACTCCACTTAATTTTTTTGAGATTTTCAAAAGCTTTTTTATTATCTTTTGCCTCCAAAAGTTCGTGACGACCTGCCTCGTCACGTTTATTCGCCTCCAACAATTTCATGGCGTAAGCCAGTGTGGGTTCAAAAAACAAAGTTTCTGTTTTTAAATTAATTTCACCAACTTTCGCCTTTAAAATCTGCCGATATTCATCACTGTTGACATCGTAACTTACATTATCAATATCTTTGTAGGCGGAATCTTTTCCCAAACCGAAAACGTCCAAAATATGATTGACCCCCTTTGCTGCATCCTGCCACGCTAAAACCAACATTTCCGAATCGGTTTTTTGCTCATAACGAATAAACATTCCTGACGGGCGCAAATGATTTTGAACTAATTTGATCAAACTTTTGTCATTTTTCAAACTTTCCAAAACTTTGGAAATTGTGCTTATTTCATCATTACTAAATCGGAAAATATTGTCGTAACATTTGACATCAGTGCAGTTAGCGGCACTTTTTAATGATTCAAGATGTCTGTTGCTAAGTAAAATTTGGGTTTTATTTTTATTCAAAAGCTTTCGCAGATTGTTTTGATTTTGCAACAAACTCAAGAGGTAAAAATTTTTATCCTGAGTAGGATTGTTAAAAATTCTCTTGTAATTCGAATCAAAGGATTTTATCTGAGCAGTTTGTGCAAACTGATTAAATGCAACAAATAAAATAACAAAAATTAGAAAAGGAAATCGTTTATTCATATCAAAAAAATAGCTTTTAGCTGTATGAATTTGATTGTTGCGGATTTGTAAGAATTGGTCAAACAATTAATTATGAATTTAAAAAGTTTGCCCGCAAACAAACCCGAATTACCACAGATACTTGATCTTTTTATTTCATGGGTAAAGATTGCTTTAATTGAAACAAAAATTATTTGTGAAAATTCGCGAAAATTCGCGGGCAATTTTTTTTACGTTTTAAGGAGAAATTCTAAACTTTGCTTTATCCAAAAATCCTGGTCATTAATTGAACCCACCAATCTGAAAGTCCGATTGAAATTCTTAAAGGCTGCAATACAACAAAAAGTAAAACGGCTAAAGCAAGGACCTTATTGATTTTGCGATGACGAATCGAAAGCCCAATTAGGCAAGTGACAGCAATCAAACAAGGAACTCCAAACGCCCAAAGCAAAAAATATTCAGGCGAAACCACCGGAATCCTAGCAATTGCCGGTGCGGCGAAATTTATTGCCGTCATCAACATCAACGATTTATGTTCAAAAGGTTTTTTGCGGTAATAGATCGCTCCCGCGAAGAACAAAATAAACAAAGCCATATCACCGAGCGGAATAACCAAAAAACTATAAGGGTTTAATCCCGGGGGAGCAGTATGACGCACAACATGAGAATCATAAGCAGTTGCCAGCCCAACAATTACAACGATTGCAGCCAAGGCAATTCCAGCCATTCCCATCGTCATATGCAGCTTGATATTTTTGGTGCGAATCAGTGCAACCTGGGCGGTAAAGTATAGAACCCATACAGACATCACAATCGCGTGAAGATGAACCAGCGAATTTGCAATTGGGGGAACTTCAAAAAATTTGCTTAAATAATATGTCTTAAAATATCCGATAAAAACCAGCAAGGGAAACAAAACTCCTGCCGCCAAATATAAATTGCGATCATTAGGTCGCCGTAATAGATTTGAATTAATTGCCATTAAAATTACCTCCGAAAAATAACGCGGAAAATCGAGGTAAAAAGTCTCACGGCAAATTAATTTTTTTGTTGGTTAAACTCCGAATTGTTTCAAATGATGGTTGAGATGCTTATATCCCAATCTGCCCCATTGATTGGGTGTGAGCTTGCCGAAAATATGATGGATGCCCTTAAAATCTTCGTTGGTTAAATTGGCAAAGTTATTAATTTCGTCAATCAAAAGCTGACGTTCCTTTTCAAAATCCTGCGGTTTCGTTCCCTGCTTATGGGGATTGATTTCCGGCGCAGCGGGTGCACCTTTTGGAATTGGAACAACATAAACCACCAAATATTTGACCAGACTGCGGGTGAAAAAATTACTCTTATCAGTTGGCGGAATCTCACCGAGAGCCATTTTATTGCCGTCCAGTCAATGACAAAGCATTTCGCCCACATTCATTTTGCCCCACAAAGCTTTTGATTCGGGGGTTAAATTGCTTAGGCGGGCGATAAGTTCTTCTCTTTTGGTTGGGTTAAATAGGTTCATTTTAACAAGGCAATTATTCTGCTTTACTTAAAACCTGCTTTCAAAAGTGCATTAATAAAACCACTTTCTTTCTCCGAAAGTCTTGAAAATGCCTCTCTCTTTTTGGTTTTACCCTTTTCTTTCATTAATAGTTCAAATGAATCTGCATCAGTGCGAATTTCAGAAACTCCGTTCATTACAATTTCAATGAATCCTGTTCTGAAATGATCTGCACCTATTGTCAAAGGTTCTTTTGGGATTGAAAGAAAACCTTCATCAAGCAATCTTTTTTTTACGGTTTGATAATCTGTTTTTAACTGTGAAAGATTTCCAAAGCTCAAACATTTTCCATCT
>DAORIL010000851.1:0-2664 GCA_035438525.1 Pyrinomonadaceae bacterium | reverse complement strand
GTTCATTTTTTCTCCTTCTTAATCCTGTATAATCTTAAACCAATCAAATTTTGCAGACTGGCCTGCGCCGGAGTGGGTCAAAGCAACCCGTGCTCCTTCGATAAAACTTCCCGAAACCTGTTTCCCTAAATTCACCCAATTTTTGCCGTCCAAACTGTAAGCAAATTGATAAAATTCGCCTTTTTTTACCTTCATTTGCAGGTAAATATCAGAATTTTGAACGTCCGCAGCAGCCGTAATTTCTTCTTTATCTCCTTCACGCCGAATGACCGAAACTTTTTGTCCGTTGAAAATTATTCCTATTGACCGATTTCGCCAGCTGTAACCCTTTAAACCGACGGTTTCATTGGCAACCGATCTAATTAAAGTTTGAGCCGAATAATTTCCCGAAACAGAACGTATTGCCAAAACCGCTTCATTTAAATCATTAGCTTTAATATTCAAAAAGCCGTTTTGCAAATTCAAGTTTTGACTGGCGAATAAAGGAATTTGATAACTTGGATTAATTTCCGAAAACTCATCAATAAAGACTTTGTTGTTTTCTTGGGTAGTTCCTACAACAGGAACATTTGCGGTTTTAGAGGCACCTCTCCCGCCATTGATTGTTGCCCAACCGTTAGAAGTCCACTCGATTTTGTCCAAAAGCGCCTCCCGACCGATGTTAAAAGCATCAGCCCGTTTTCGGTATGAGTGATAGAGTAAAAAATCCTCACCGTTTGGAGTTTTGACAATCGTTCCGTGTCCCGGACATTGCCAATTTTCGTTCGCTGCTAAAATCGGATTGTTCGGATTTTTCTCCCATTTTCCTAACAAAGATTTACTCCGAGCCACGCCGAGCGCATAGTTGCAACTTCTTCCGCAGCAAGCATTTCCCGAATAGAACAAATAATAATATTCATTATGGCGGACAACATCAGCACCTTCGATTACATGATTTTCCCACCCCGAACCTTCGTTACGAAAAAGTTTTTTCGGCTTCCCTTTTAGCTTGGTTAAGTTCCCGTCAAGTTCCTGAGCATAGAGCCAGGTTGGTTGCTGTCTGTCATTGCCATCCTCTTTCCAAACTAAAAACGGTTTATTCTTTTCATCACGGACAAAAAACGCATCAATTGAACCCATTTCCTGACATACTAATGCACCTTTGTCAGTCCAAACTCCAACGGGGTTATCAGCAACTGCCACCGCCACACACAAAGTCCCTTTTTTATTTTTCCCCTCATCCCGCCGCGCAGTGTAAAAAACGTAAAATTTCCCGTTATCTTCTGCGATTTCAGGTGCCCAAAAATCGCCTTTTGCCCAATTCGGTTTTTGTTGAAAAACTGCGCTCACAACCTTCCAATTTATTAAATCCTTTGAGTGCAAAATCGGAAAAAACGGGGACCATCCACCTGAGGTAGCCGTGGCATAATAATCCTCTCCGACTCGAATTACTGATGGATCGGGAAAATCACCTGCAATCACTGGATTCTCGTAAGTTTGTGCGAATATTGGGATTATAAACAGTTGAAGGAAAATGAAAAAAGATAAAAGCAAGATTAAATTACTTTTTGTTTTTTTAATTTTATAATCGTTTTTACTCACTTTGTTTTGCCCGTAATTCGTTTAATTAAATCGGTTTCTTCGCGTAAATAGGGGGTTCCGTCTGTCCTTAAAACGTCGTGAAACCAAATCCACGGCTGATATTCGACATACGGTTTATCCCAGGAATCCCAGGGATAATTGGTTTGCGATTTTCCTTCGATAAATCCCCAATTTATGGCACCTATGTTGTTATTTTTGAACAATGGGAGGATAGCGACAAAAGTGCTTCCTAAAGGACGTGCCATATATTCGGTGCAAATGATGGGTCGTTTAAGTTTTTGGAGAAAAATGATTCGTTTTTCCACTTCTTTTGGCCGGTCGTAGCTGTGAAAAGTAATTATGTCGGAATTATCAATTTGAATTTGCTCGGTGGCATCAAAAATTTCTTTATTCGGGTAGTCACCTTTCCAAACCCCGGAAGTCAAAGGTTGGGTTGGGTTTACTGACCTTGCCCATTGAAAAACTTGCGGCAAAAGTTTGTTTACCAATTCGATTTTGTTCGGAGCATCTTGTTTCGCATAATCATTGCCGTTGCGGTTATCAGGTTCGTTCCAAATATCCCATGAATTGACGCGCGAGTCCTTGGCAAAAGTCCCGACTACATCCTCAACATATTTTTCTAAACGCGAATATTCTGCCGGATTTTGCAAAGTTGTCACGCTTGGCGACTGCACCCAACCCGAATTATGAATACCTGGACGTGGCGCACGTTGTTTGCCAATTTTCGGATTCGGGTCCCAAACTGAATCGAATAAAACCAACATCGGCTTAATTTTATGTTTATCACAAATTTTCAAAAACCTATCGAGTCGTCTTTTGAATCCGTCCGGGTCTTGCGAATAAGCCAAATCGTGCAGAAAAACCCGCATCGTATTCATCCCTAAACTTGCCGCCCATTTGAGTTCCAAATCAATTCGCTTTTGATCAAAAGTTTCCGCCTGCCACATTTCAAGTTGATTGATGGCACTCGACGGAACGAAATTTGAACCGACCAAATAGGGTTGTTTGGCATACCAATCATTAGCTTGCTGCTCCGTCCATTTTGGCGTGGTAAAAACCGAAAGAGAAAGTAATAAAACGATG
>DAORIL010000850.1:0-2666 GCA_035438525.1 Pyrinomonadaceae bacterium | reverse complement strand
CATCGCTAGTTGTTCCCATGGCGGCACCTGCTCCGATAATGGTATGAGCTTCGTCAATGAACAAAATCATATTCGGATGTTCTTTGATTTCATCAATTATTCCCTTGATTCGTTCTTCAAACATTCCGCGTAACATTGTTCCAGCAACTAATCCGCCCATTTGTAATTGAACAATATGTGCATCACGCAAACGTGCCGGAACTTTGTTCGGTTCAAGTTCGATCATTCGCGCTAGTCCTTCAACCACCGCAGTTTTACCAACTCCGGGTTCACCAACTAACATGGGCGAATTCGATCGTTCTTTGTGACAAAGAATTTCGATCATTTGACGGATTTCCTGCTCACGACCGATGGTCGGAGGAATTTTGTCCTGACGGGCCAGTTTGTTCAAGGAAACCCCAAAATGTTTCAAATAGGAGGGCAATTCATATTTTTTCCGAACTTGTTCTTCTTCCTGTTCACGGGTTTTAATCCTGGTTCGCGCCGATTGTGAAACTTCTTCGTGTGAAATTCCATGATTTTGCAAAATATCGTTCAAAAGACTGCGTTCATCACTGGCTTGAACATAAAAAATGTCGCTCGCTTCGATAACGCGGCGACCTTGTGAACGCGCTCTGTCCATTGAGCGTTTAAACAACTCAGTGGTCTCAGGAGCGATGCGAAAACCTTTTCCAATATGTTGGCGGCTATTTTCGAGCCTTTTTTCTACCGAAAGACGAACTGAACGCGGATCAATTGATAAATCACGCATCGTTGAATTGAAAAGTTCACTTTCTTCTTCTGCCAAAGCAAACAAAATATGTTCAATTGAAACGAAATTTTGGTCACGGCGACGTGATTCATTTAACGCATTTTCTAAAACCCGTTTTCCGCTTTCGCTGAATTTGTCTTTATAGGCTTCTAAATCTGTCATAAATCTTAAAACTCCTGAAACTTTAGATGCCGTCAAAACGGCATTTTATGCCACAGACTATTGTAGCATTTTGATAACAAATATTGGCAAGGAAATATGCAGTAAATTAGGTAATTGTTAATTGTTAATTGTTATTTGTAGATCGGGTATTTTTAATAAAAAATCATAAATCATTAGTTATTAACAATTAACCGAAAACTTTCCAATTTTACTTTTGAATTTCCGTTAAAACAAAAATAAATCTGTTGTCCTTTTTGTCCTTTTTACCCTTTTCCAACCTGCACTTTTGAAGGACGCAAAAGTTTTTCTCCAAATTTGTAGCCGCGTTGATATTCGGCTGTGATTTTTCCGTCTTGCTCGCCATCAACCTGAACCATATCAATTGCTTCGTGGATAAGCGGGTCAAAATTCATTCCAACTGAAGGAACTGCCTCAACTCCCACCTCACGAAGGGCATTTTCAAATGAACGGGCAGTGCCTTTAACCCCGCCGATGAGATTTTCTAATGACGAATCTTTTTCAGCATGGTCAATTGCCAGATTTAAATTATCCAAAACGGGTAGTAAGGTCGAAATAAAGTTTGATTGATTTTGTTTTGCACGGTCTTCGAGCGTTTTCATCAATCTTTGGCGCATTTCCTGGGTTTCTTTTTCGAGCGTAACTTTGGCTTCATCAAAGCGTTTTTGAACTTCAACCAATTTTATTTCTGCTGCCTCACGGCGTTCTTTTTCAGCTTTGAGGTCTGTTTCAAGTTTAATTACCTCGGCAGATTTAACAGGGATTTTAGCCTCTTCAACTTCAACCTTTACCTTGTCCCCTTCGGCATTAAAACGTCTTTTGTCTTCGATTTTAATTTCTTCTTCGTTGTTTAATTCTTCACTCATCTTTTTTTTGTTAAACCAAGTCATAAATTTTGATAAATAATTGCTTTAACAGTTTAGCAAACCATTTATCTTTGGGGAAATAAGCCACGATCAAACACGAAATAATGCTTAAAGCTGAAATTTCGTTTTTCGTGGCTTAAATTTAGGCTGTTGCCTTTGCCGATTCGGCATTAAAATTCAGTTCATCACCTTCTGCCGAAACATTGACGGTTTGTCCCGATAAAATCTCACCCTTTAACAATTTAACTGCTAATGGATTTTGGACCATAGATTGAATTGCGCGTTTCAAAGGTCGAGCACCAAAAGTCGGATCATAACCTTCTTTTACCAACAATTCCTTAGCTGAATCGTCAAGTTTGATAACAATCCCTCTTTCAGCTAAATTCTTTCGCAGTTTTTCGAGCTGAACTTCGATGATTTGGGCAATTTCACCTTTGCTCAACTGTTTGAAAACTACAATATCATCGATCCGGTTCAAAAACTCGGGTTTGAAATGTTCGCGCAGGATTCCTAAAACATCCTCGCGGATGTTCCTATCAACCATGGGATTTTCCGTCGCCGCCATAATTTCGCGTGAACCAAGGTTTGAAGTCATGATCAAAACTGTGTTTTTGAAATCAACTACCCGACCTTTGGAATCGGTCAGCCGTCCATCATCCAGTATTTGCAACAAAATATTGAAAACATCAGGGTGCGCCTTTTCGATTTCGTCAAATAAAATGACGGAATATGGACGCCGCCGAACAGCTTCGGTCAATTGTCCACCTTCTTCGTAGCCGACATATCCCGGGGGGGCACCGATCATTCGGGCTACCGCATGTTTTTCCATATATTCAGACATGTCGAGGCGGACCATTGCTTTTTCGTCA
>DAORIL010000849.1:0-2669 GCA_035438525.1 Pyrinomonadaceae bacterium | reverse complement strand
GTTACCGCGATAAACCTTGTCACGCAAATAATCTCTGATTCCATCTTTATTTTCGGCCAGAGTTAAAGCTCGAAAATGAACCGTTCCGGCAGCATCGGTTAAAAGACTCCGCGTCATTCCGATTTGAGTTTCGATTTCTTTTGCCGAATAATCCGGATACCGCTCGTCACCAATTTTAAATGGTGCAATTCCTACCCAAAGATGGCGTTTCTTTTTATTTTCATTTTTCCACCAATTAAAAATGGTTGGAAATTTTTGTCCTGTTTTAGTTGTTGACCAGTAAAGCTGCGGAGTAAAATAATCAACCCAGCCTTCCTGAAACCATTTCCGCGAATCCGCATAAAGCACATCATAAGAACAAGTTCCACAAGTAATACCCAAAATGTCGTCCTGTTTCCAGATTCCAAAGGGCGAAACCCCAAACATTACATTTGGCTTTATCTTTTTAATTTCAACCGACGTTTTCTGGATAAAATCATCTACATTTTTGCGTCGCCAGTCTTCCTTTCCAAGTTTTCCACCGTTTTGTTTATAAGCTTGGTAAGTCTCTGAATCAGGAAAATCAGTTTGTTTGCCATCAGGATAAGGGTAAAAATAGTCGTCAAAATGCACACCGTCAACATCATATCTTTTGACCACATCATTAACGACACTGAGGATATAGTCTTGTGCCTCTTTGAGACCCGGATCGAGCATTTTATAATTATTATAGGAGCGAACCCATTCGGGATGCCGATTAACAACGTGATTTTCGGGAAAGTCACCATTGTAAAATGGTGAGCTGGCACGATAAGGATTAAACCAAACGTGAACTAAAATGCCTCTCGCATGAGCTTCATCAAGTAAAAATTTGAGCGGATCAAACTCTATTTTTTTACCCATTTGTCCAGTCAAGAAAGGACTTGTCGGTTCTATTTCGCTCAAATAAACCGCATCGCCTAACGATCGAATCTGAAAAATTACGGCATTCATCCGCAATTCATTGGCTAAATCCAGTATTTTAATTAGTTCGGCTTTTTGTTGGTCTGCTGTTAGATCCTGCTTGGTCGGAAAATCCAAATTTCCAACAGTGGCAACCCACATTCCGCGAAATTCACGGGCAACTTTGGGCATTTTTTCTTGGGCTAAAAGGGAGAAGCTGAAAATGAATACAATTGTAACTAAGAAAATTTTGGACATAAAAAATTGGCTAAAAATTAGATGTGAAAAGCAATCTCATTTACTCACACAACGCCTTTTCAGTCAAGATTTTGCCAAAGAAAAAGACAAGCCGGCGAGACTTCCCTTTCTCTTTTCTTGAAACTATTAAAAGAAATTTACAATCAGAAATTGCCTAAACTTTTTCTACTTTTTCTTCAAAGATTTTGCGTTTAGGAGCTGAAACAGCATTTGGAGGCAACAACAGAACAAAATAATTTAATTTATATTTATTGCTGTTTATGTCTGAAACGTCATAATCCACGGCTACCACATAACCATTTGAAGCCAGTTTTTTGCTAATTACATCGGGTAAATGAAAGGAAAAAGCATCTGCATATTTCCCCAAGTTTTCATCAACAAATCCAATTGGTTCCTCGCTAAACTCATTCAAATAAACAGGGATTCCGACGATATTATCGCATTTACCATAAAGATTGCCTAAGACATGACGACGCTTGAGGCTTAAAAGACTTTTTTCCATAAATCATTTTAACATCTATTTAATATTTACGTTCGTTTTTCTTTCAAAAAAATAGAGGATGAAATTTCTTCCATCCCCTACATACTCTATTTGACGCTAAATTAACTTTGCATCGAAGCCAAAAATTCAGCATTTGATTTGGTTTTACTGAGCCTTTCCAGAACGACTTCCATCTGTTCGACTGGTGAAAGCGGATTCAAAACGCGGCGCATTACCCAAATCCGGTTGAGGTCTTCTTTGTTAATCAGCAATTCTTCTTTGCGGGTGCCGGAGCGTTGCAAATCAATCGCCGGGAAGAGCCGTTTGTCGCTCAATCTTCGATCGAGATGAATTTCCGAGTTACCTGTTCCCTTGAATTCTTCAAAGATAACGTCATCCATTCTCGAACCGGTATCGATCAAAGCAGTTGCAATAATTGTCAATGAACCGCCCTCTTCGATATTTCGAGCTGCACCGAAAAATCGTTTTGGACGCTGCAAAGCGTTTGAATCAATACCGCCTGAAAGAATCTTGCCTGATGGCGGAACGACTGCGTTATGAGCACGGGCGAGACGGGTAATCGAATCAAGCAAAATAACTACATCGCGTTTATGTTCAACTAATCTTTTCGCTTTTTCGATAACCATATCCGCAACCTGAACGTGGCGGGTCGGCGGTTCATCAAAGGTTGAACTGATAACTTCACCTTTGACCGACCGCTGCATATCGGTAACTTCTTCGGGGCGTTCATCAATCAAAAGAACAATCAAAGTAACTTCGGGATGATTTGAAGTGATGGAATTGGCAATTGTTTGAAGCAACATCGTTTTACCCGTTCTCGGCGGTGCAACGATCAAAGCCCGCTGTCCTTTTCCGATTGGAGTAACGAGGTCAATCACCCGCGCCGCAACAAAATCGGGCGTGGTTTCCATTTTTAATTGTTCATCAGGATAAAGCGGAGTTAAATTATCGAAGAAAACTTTTTCGCGGGAATGTTCGGGAGCTTCAA
>DAORIL010000848.1:0-2671 GCA_035438525.1 Pyrinomonadaceae bacterium | reverse complement strand
TTTTGGCGAAAAAAAGTTTCGTTTTGGTTAATATCATTTTTGGCTATGTAATTTTGCTTAAAAACGGCTTGCATACTTTTTACCTTTAAATTAAAACCGTTAACCAACCATTTAGAGGACCAAGGTTGACCTTTTTGCAGATTATTTTAAATAAAAAAATCTTTATACTTTCTTATTCCTTGAGTTCGCTCAATTCTTCCCAAAAGATTCAAATTCCGAAAAAATTAAGCTCTAACTTATATGGCTTTTTTGCCCGTTTTATAACAAATTATTAGAAAAATAATTTTGTTTTCTATTACTAATCACGAGTTTTTTAAGAAAAAAAGGTCATTTTTTTCAAAAAATTGTAGAATTATGCATAGTTTGGTAATTTGGTTATTAATAGAGAAGATAAAAATATGAAAATAAAAGACTTTGTTGTCGCAGAAGGTAAAAAATTAAACCTGAAAAAATATAAAACCGATGGGATTGGCGATTATAAATCAAAGGAGGAAGCAGTTGGAGATTTACAGAAAAATATTGTGCGGTTAGCCAAACTCCAGGACGTTCTGTATGCCCAAAATCACCATGCTTTAGTGATTATTATTCAAGCTCTGGACGCAGCAGGGAAAGACGGTTTGATCAAGCATGTGATGACCGGATTGAATCCGCAAGGCTGTCAGGTTTTTTCGTTCAAAGCTCCTTCATCCGAAGAGCTCGATCACGATTTTCTCTGGCGTGCGTCAAAGTCTTTGCCGGAACGCGGACGGCTCGGCATTTTTAACCGTTCCTATTACGAAGAAGTGCTGGTCGTTCGTGTCCATCCGCAAATCCTGCAAAATCAACCGCTTCCAACCAAAGTTAAAAAAGATAAAAAGGTTTGGGAAAAACGTTTTGAGGATATTCGCAACTTTGAAAAATATCTGACGCGCAACGGCATTCACGTCATCAAATTTTTCCTCAATGTTTCTAAAGATGAGCAGAAAAAACGCTTCTTGGAACGCATCGAATTGCCCGAAAAGAATTGGAAGTTTTCTGCCGCCGATTTGAAAGAACGAGCCTTGTGGGATGACTATCAAAAAGTTTATGCCGAAGCAATGGAGGCAACTTCGACCGAAAAATCGCCTTGGTATGTAATTCCTGCCGACAATAAATGGTTCACGCGAGTCGCTGTTTCGGAGATTATTTGTCAGCATCTCGAAGCAATGAAACTAGCGTATCCAGAATTGGACGAAGCACAAAAATTGGAGTTGGCGGAATGCAAAAAGATGCTGGAAGGCGAGGGAGAAACGCCAAATAAAAAGTGAAAAAAACTTACTTGATCAGCTAAATTAAAGTTAAACTACAATTAAACGCCTGCTCGAACATGTCTTTTTTAATTTCAACGGCTTGTCGTTCACGTTCGAGGTCTTTGTCACTAATAGTTTCAAGAGTTAAATTGCGTCCTTTGCGACTGAATCGAATATCTTTGACACGGCTTTCATAACTGCGGTCGAGTGCGTCTGCGAGTCGTAAAATTGCACCGAGCTTCCAAACCAAAATACGGTCCGGTTCGCTCAGATTCATAAATTCCGTGTGCTTATCTCGCGGAAAACTTCCGCGATGATAACGGGCGACATTAGCGATTATTTGTTTTTCAGCCTCAGAAAAGCCTGTAATTTCCGAATGTTTGATCAGGTAAAAAGAATGTTTGTGATGCGCTTCGTGTGAGATGTGAAAGCCAACATCATGCAGTAATGCAGCAGCAGAAAGCAAAGTTCGTTGGTGACGTTCTAATTTATAAGCTAATGCTAACGAATCAAAGATTTTCTCCGCCAGATTTGCTACTTGCAAAGCGTGAGTTTCTTCGTAACCATAGCGTCTGCCGATGGCGAAAACTCCGCGTAAGGTCGTGTCTTGAACATCCGGCATTGGAGGCAAACTTTCAGCTTCGATTTCGCGCAAATAATCAATGATCACGCCTTCACGGAGAGCAAAATTGCAAGGCTGAACAGTTTGAATTTTGAGCGCACGCATCACTCCTTCGAGGATTTGCCCCCCTGCGACAATAACCTCTGCTCGATTTAGAGAAATATCCGGCAATTTTCCGCGTTCTTCTAACGGAAGTTTTGCCAGCATTTGATTTAACTTAACCAGATGTTTGAAATCTAATTCAGCATATTTGTTGATAACATTGGAGTTCTGGAAACAAATCAGTGAAGCTAAATTTAAGATCGTTCCCGAAGTGCCGGTTGAAACCTGCCATTTTTTATCATCCAATTCCCGGGTCGGGCGCTCCAGTGCTAAAGAGATTTCTGCCCGTAGCGCTTTTAATTCTTTTTCTTTGGGAGGATTACTGAGCAAAAATTTATTGGTCAAACTGACTGAACCGAGTTTCATCGAAAATAATTGGTCGGGATATCCGTCTTTCATTAGACTGAGTTCGGTTGAACCGCCGCCGATGTCAATGTTAAGTAGCGTTCCTTTTTGTTTTCCGACATTTTGGACGGCTGCAATTCCAATTAATCTGGCTTCTTCGATAGAGGATAAAACCTCAACCCGGACCCCAGTTTTCTTTTCAACTTCGTCCACAAATTCGTTCGAATTTTCGGCTTCACGGACGGACGCGGTGGCAACTGCAATAATCTTGCTGACGTTTCGACTTTCGGCAATCGAACGGAATTTGGCAATCGCATCGGCACTTTTTTGAATA
>DAORIL010000847.1:0-2682 GCA_035438525.1 Pyrinomonadaceae bacterium | reverse complement strand
CCTCAAAGCGAACGGGACTTATCAGCGTGATACGACTGCTTTTAATTTCAATTTAGAAGGCAAAAATCTGCAAGCCTCGCGCTTTCGTCCATTTGTAACTGACAGCAAAGATTTCCCTTCATTTAGCGGAACGGTTGATCTAACAGCTAAAGCTACCGGAAAATCTAATGATTTCAAAACCTTTGACGTTAATTTTTCGGGTGTCGGCAACAATGTCAAAATCAATGACAACGCACTTGGAATGGTTAATTTTGCCGGCAAAACGGAAAATCAATTATTACGCGCCGATTTAACTGCTAATCTCGAGGGGCAACAACAACTCATCACCACCACTGTTAATTTTGGCGATGAAAAATTGCCATTTCGCGCCGAAACTAATTTTAATCAAACCGAGCTTGCCCCATTTATTGCGCTGTTTCGCTCGCCTGAAAGTGTTGCCATAACAGGAAAAGCCACGGGCAGAGTTTTTGCCGAAGGAAATCTCTACGCTAAGGATGCAAACGGCAAAGGATATTTTACAACTGATGACATCAAAGGAATTGCTCAGTTTAGCGAATTTGCTTTGCAATTTGATGAAACTCCGATCGTCGCTACGCAACCGATTTCCATAACTTTTAATTCCCGCGAGGTAGTAGTCGAAAATGCCAGATTTTCCGGCGCCGGTTCAAATCTTATCGTCAACGGCACTAAGGCTCTTAACGACAATGGTATTAACAATTTCGCCGTTGATGGAAAAATAAATTTACGGTTGTTAAACTTAGCCTCCAAAAATACATTTTTCTCAGGATTGGCAGATGTTTCCGTTAGGTTAACAGGCGTCAACAAAGAATCCCGTTTGAGCGGTTCGGGAACGGTTGAGAATGCTTCAGTTTCAACTTTTGTCGGCAGTGATCGGGTAAATTTTGAGCGAATCAAATGCCGAATACTATTCACCATCAATCAAGCGCAGATGGAGCAATGTGTAGGTTATCTCGGCGGTGGGAAAGTTGTTGCTACCGGGGGCGCATTGGTCGAAGGATTAAAATTACAGCAAGCCAGACTTGAGCTTCACGGACAAAATATAACAGCTCCGCTGCCGAAAAACTTTTTGACTACAGGCGACGCAGAGGTTGAAATTACGACTAAGCGTGAGGGCGAAAATTTTAATACTTTAATTGCCGGAACAATTTTTGCTAAACGGAGCAGCTACAATAAAGATATTGATCTGGCGGACTTTATCAGTAGCCGCCGTGACGCTTCTATTTCCGAAGGAACAACCCCGCCCGTCTTTGGTATTCCGCGTCTTGACTTGCGTTTGCAAGGTCGTGATGCGCTGGTTGTCCGCAACAATCTGGCGGATTTAACGGCTTCGATTGATATGCGTGTCACGGGAGATGTTGATTATCCTGTTTTGTCCGGCAGAGTGACCGCTAACAGCGGAACCGTCTTTTTCCGCAACGACAGATATTTGGTCAATCGCGGAACTTTGGAATTTCCGCCGCAATCAGACGGTGAACCGGTCGTTAATTTGCAAGCCGAAGCCGATATTAAAGGCTATCAGGTTTTTGTTAATTTAGTTGGCGAATTGAGTAATTTAGATGCACTGACAGCAACAGTTCGGTCTAATCCGGCATTGCCTCAGGCAGATGTTATTTCATTGATCACAACGGGAAATCTTTCAAACAGCGATTCGGGCATTCCAACTTATGCACAGACAGGTCTGAACACTGCTGCCGAAGTCATTACGGATTCGTTAATTAACAATCCGGTTCGTAAAGCAACAGATAAGCTGTTTGGGCTCAATAAATTTGAGATCGACCCTATTCTCTCGGGCAAGCGTTTGAACCCAACCGCCCGTTTAACCGTTGGGCGGCAAATCAACAAAGATTTAGCAATTACTTATTCGACCAATCTTTCTGAAGACCAAAATCAAGTCTTGGCACTTGAGTATCGTGTTTCAAACCGTTTGTCGTTTGTCGCCCAATACGAACAGGGTTCGTTGAGTAATGTCACTAGAAGCAATAATAATTTTAGTTTTGAAATTCGTTTAAGGAAGAGATTTTAAAGTAAAAATAAGGGCATAATGATTTACGGATTAAAAAAAATTATAAAATTCTCACATAGTTCTTTGAGTAGCAAACTTCTGTGCTTTTTTACTTTTAACTTTTTACTTTTTACTTTCCAAATTTTCGCCCAAAATAAATTCGAAAACCGCAAAATCTCTGATGTTTCAATAACTTTTGAAGGTGTAGATAAAGATGTTTCCGCTGCTGAACAATTTCGGTTGATTGCTAAAAGCACTCTTGGGGATAAATATTCCGCAGTCAAAATACGCGAAACTTTGGATGCACTCTATCAATCCAAAAAAATTGTTACGGCACAGGTCGAGGCAACTGCAATTGGCGAGGAAAATGTCAATTTACGGTTTATTATCAAACGAAAAACTCAGGCTGAACGTGTAACTTTCAAAATCGCCCCCCCAATTGGCGAAGCTATTACCGAGGACGAGTTACTCTTAAAACTTAATTTGATCAATTCCGGTGCAATGATCACCGAACGAACTCTGCAAAATAACGCGGATTCAATTCAGGTTTATCTGCGCGAACGAGGTTTTTATAAAGCTGATGTCAGTTATTCTCCGCAACCCCTGCCTAGTGCGCCAAAGGTCCCTGTAACCTTTCAAATTACTCCGAATGCACAATC
>DAORIL010000846.1:0-2682 GCA_035438525.1 Pyrinomonadaceae bacterium | reverse complement strand
AGTTAAGTAAGAAACTCGGAGTAGTCGGACTGCCGGACATTCGCTTTGCTACTTCCGACGGCAGGATTGTTCACAAAACAGTGGGATTTCAGGATGCTGGATCGTTCAAGCAGCAGTTGGACGACCTCCTTAATAAAATGAAAAACTAAAAAATGCTGGGAATTTATGATACTTACTATCAAAGAATCAGTCGTTTATACACCGGCTCAAGATTTTGAACAATCGAAGCGATTCTACTCGGCACTCGGCTTTATCTTAACTGAAGGTTGGGGCGAAACGGGATGGCGATAGCATTTGGACAATTTTTTACTATCTTGCTTAAATGTGGTTAAATTCAAGGATTTTTCACTGAAATTTAGTGGTTTACCTGATTATTACCAGAAAAAATTGGATTAATACCCAAAAAGTGTTCAAAAACAATTAATAACTAAACATTTCAATTACAGCAATTAGAGTGAGCATTAAGCAAGATAGTAATTTTCTGTCTCTTTGCTATCGCTTTCCCGTATCGGATTAAAGCAAGGCTCATCGGATTTTAGCTCTTAAGTCATTGAATGTTACCGCAAGATAGAACAGGAAACCAATGATAGCAGATTCCAGACAAACTAAAATTGCGACTGCTAACTAAAATTTGCCTGTTGTTAGTAAATTTCTCCAATTGAATCACAAATTTATTGAAAGGGTAGTTCAAGGGTAAAAAGTGAACCGGTTTTAAGATTCCTGGCTGTCATTTTACCTCCATGCTGGGTCACAATTTTATGTGCAATTGATAGTCCTAATCCGACCCCTTTTTCTTTTGTTGTAAAAAATGGATCGAAAATTTTATTGATAATTTTCTCGTCAATACCGTTGCCGGTATCCTCAACTTCAACCACACAAAACTTATCGTTTTCAAAAGTCCGAAAAAATAATTGACCGCCGTTTGGCATTGCCTGCAGGGAATTGATAGCGAGATTCAGTAATACCTGCTTGATTTGCTCACCGTCAACTGAAACTTGCGGCAAATTTTTCTGAAAATCTTTTACCACCGTCACCGATTGTGAAACAGCTTGATTTTCAACCAGCGAAATAACAGATTCTGTCACACTATTTAAGTCATTTAGTTCAACCGAAAGCAGAGCGGGACGGGCAAAACGCAAAAACTCGCCGACAAGTTTATCTAATCTTTCGACCTCTCTTTTTGCTAAATCCGCAAATTCACGGCGCGGGCTGTTTTGAGCAAGTTCGTCCTCCAGGATCTCAACCGCCCCCTTAATTGCCGCCAAAGGATTACGGACCTCGTGGACGATCCCGGCAGAAAGCTCGCCTAAGGATGAAAGTTTTTCAGCCTGAAGAAGCTGCTCAAAGGTTTTTTGCAGCTCGTCGTAAGCCTTTTGACGTTCTTTGGCATTGCGTTCAGCCCGTTCACGCGCTTGTTTAAGGCGGTCACCAAGCGCACCCATGACCCCTCCGACCAGATTGAAAATAACGATCTCGGCGTATTGGTTGATGGAATAATCAAAATGTCCGTGCTGCCAATGAAGAAAAATATGCGGTGAATAGATCAGCGTCGTAAAAATAGAAGCGGCCAGCCCGCCGCGCAGTCCATAAAGCAGAGCGGCGGCAATAATCGGAATATAATAAAGTCTTTGGTAGATCTCATGAAAAACAATTTGGTCAAGCGGGGTCAGAAAATGGAGAACCGTTATCAAAACGATCACTAAACCAATTGTAACGTGCGGCAAAAAGCGTTTCATCAAATTTTATTGTAAGCAAATCAGATCAGCTTCCCTCAAAAGCAAGCTCAAACTTCTGCATTCGATAGATCAATGCACTTCGGGTGATGCCTAAGTAACGTGCCGTTTGCGATTGATTGCCGTCAAAACGTTTTAAGGCTTCCCGAATTATTTCACATTCAACTGCTTCCAAATCTATCGGTTCGGCTGGCAAAGAAAACCAGAGGTTTTCCGAAGAGCTTTGGAAATCCTTGATATTTTCAGGAACATCTCTGAGCGATAGAGTTTCCTGGTCTGACAAGACAACCATTCTCTCAACGACATTTTCAAGCTCCCGGACATTACCGAGCCAAGGGTGGTTGTAAAATGCCCCAAAAACTTCGCGTTCGACTTTCGGTTGTTTAATATTATGCTTTAAGGCTGATTTTTTAAGAAAATGTTCAGTTAAAAGTGGAATATCTTCGCGTCTTTCACGCAAAGGGGGAAGTTTAAGGGGAACGACCGCCAGACGATAATACAAATCCTCCCGGAATTCATTTTCCTTGATTAACTCCAGAAGATTATCGTTGGTCGCGGCAATGATTCTCACATCAATCTTACGAACGGTATTTTCACCGAGCCGCGTAATTTCCTGTTCCTGCAAGACCCGTAAAAGCCGTGTTTGCAGCGGAAGCGGCATGGCACCGATTTCGTCCAGAAAAAGCGTGCCGTGATTGGCTTCTTCAAATTTCCCTTTTGATTCATAATTTGCGCCCGTGAACGCACCGCGTTTGTAGCCGAATAGTTCGGCTTCAATCAGGTTTTCGGGAATCGCGGCACAATTGACTGCAATAAATGGTTTGTCGCGTCTGGCACCGGAAAAATGAATGCCTTTGGCAATCAACTCTTTGCCTGTCCCAGATTCCCCTTCAAGCAAAACCGTCACATCCGTTTTGGAAACGCGCTCGACGGTTTCCAGAACTTTCCG
>DAORIL010000845.1:0-2687 GCA_035438525.1 Pyrinomonadaceae bacterium | reverse complement strand
ACTTCTTTCAATAAATGCGGAACATACATTTTCCCACGCGCACCAACACTTGCAATTGCCCGAATCATTGAAAGCGGTGTAACCTGCACCGTATCCTGTCCGATGGAGGCGAAAACCGTCCGAATATCACTCCATTTTCCCTCATTTTTAATGACGGATGACATCCAGAATTTTGGTGAATGACTTACTTTTTCGTTCGGCAGATCAATTCCGGTCAATTTGTCATATTCGAACATTTCCACCATTTTGATCAACCCCTCGATCTTCATTTTCAGAGCCAACCGATAATAATATCCGTCGCAGGAATGGGTAATGGCGGCAGGTAAATCAGGTGTGCCATGATTGCCGCTTGTGTCACGGGTAAAGCGGTTTCCGACTTGAATCCCGCCGCCGCAAACGATTCTGGAATCTTTAACCGTGATTGCCCCTTGTTGAAGTGCGGCAACGGATTCAGGAATTTTCCAGGTTGAGCCTGGCGGATAACGCCCCTGAATTGCCCGATTCAAAAGCGGATGTTGTTCGTCAGTATAATAACCAGAAATTTCCTTTCGTCCTTCGGCTGTCGCGGAACGATTAACAAAGGAATTCGGATCGAATGAAGGAGCCGAAGCCATTGCCAAAATTTCACCGTTATTTGGATCTAAAGCTATAATTGTTCCGCGTTTGGTGGAAGAATTCGCCAGTTGAGTTTCGGCAGTATTCTGTAAATCCAAATCAATTGTCGTGTATAAATCCTGACCAGATTGAGGCGGAACCGTTTTTATTTCGCTTTGGACGTGTCCGCGACTGTCAACAACAACTTCCCGGTAGCCGTCAATTCCTCGCAGATATTGGTCATAATATTGCTCTATTCCTCCTTTACCAATTACATCCCCCGGATGAAATCCTTGATATTCCGGTTTTTTCAATTGAGTCGGACTGATTTCGCCAACATAACCGAGAACGTGTGCAAGAGTTTTTTTAAGCACATAATTCCGTTGCGGTTGGATTTCAATCCTTAGTTCGGGAAATTCTATTTCGTGCGATTCAACCCAGGCAATATCTTGAGAAGTTATGTTCTCTTTTAGAACCATTACTTCAAAGTTGGGCTGTTTTTTCAAAAATTCAATTCTTTCGCTGACGAATTTATTATCAAGACCTAATCCATTTGCGTAAGCATTTATTCGCTCATCGGTTGCAATTTTTTTCAGAGTTTCGTTGGCTATAACAATATTGTAGGTTGGATGCGAATCAACCAGAATTTTCCCGTTCCGGTCAAAGATTGTGCCGCGCGTCGCAGGAATTATCAGCCGACGAATTTGTTGATTGCGGGCTTTTTCTACGTAATATTCGTATTTGCGGATTTGCAGATCATAGAGACGAACACCAAGAATAGTTAATAAAATAAATCCAAAAATCTTAATTGTTAAAATTCTGAAGCTAAGATTTTGTGTATTGTCTTCAAACTGCATTTCCTATCCCCTTGCTCTATCGTTTACCAAATATCTAATTATTACAATGGATTCTTGACTCAATCAAATAGTTGTAGCCAAAACTTGAGAGAAAACAAATATTGGTTAATATTACCATCTTATTTGCAATTTAACTTTCATTCGTGAGATGTTAGAAAGTTAGATTTTAGCGGAGGATTTTCGTAAAAGTTGTTTGTAGAAAGTAAAACCAAAACCAGATTGCTCAAACAGATGGGCAAAGCAATTGCTGATTTTCAGATGATCGAAGAAGGCGACAAGATAATGGTCTGTCTGTCAGGCGGTAAAGACAGTTATTCAATGCTTGATTTGTTATTGGATGTCCAACGCCGTTCGCCCGTTCATTTTGAAATTTTAGCAGTAAATCTCGACCAAAAACAACCGAATTTTCCGCCCGAGGTTTTACCGAATTATCTCGAAAATTTAGGTGTTAATTACCGCATTGTCGAAGAAGATACTTATTCGGTCGTGACGGAACATATTCCCGAGGGAAAAACCTATTGTTCGCTTTGTTCACGCCTTAGACGCGGGATTTTGTATTCGACGGCAATTGAAGAAGGCTGCACTAAAATCGCGCTCGGACATCACGCCGACGATATTATTGCGACATTTCTGCTCAATCTTTTTTTTGTCGGACAATTAAAAGCAATGCCGCCGATCCTGCGTTCGGATGCCGGAACAAACACAGTTATTCGTCCGCTATCTTATTGCAAAGAAAAGGATTTAGCGAAATATGCTGAGGAAAAACAGTTTCCGATCATTCCGTGTGATTTGTGCGGTTCGCAGCCAAATTTGAAACGGGCACGAGTCAAAAGACTTATCAACGAACTCGAAAAAGAAATTCCGTTCATCCGCAGTTCGATTATGACTGCTCTTTCAAATGTGACGGGTTCGCATCTGCTTGACTCAAAACTTTACGATTTTCACAACTTTGAACCGTTAATCAAACAAATTCCCAAAGGTCATGGAAGCGTAGAAAAAGAATTAGACGCAGTTTTTGACCACAGTGAACCGACGATGAGTTTAGGAAGTTTGGCAAGTTTAGGAAGTTAGGAAAGGTTAAAGTGTTTAGGAAGCTTTCTGAGAGAATTTTTCTCCCAAACTTTCAAACATCTTTCGCAGCCGTTGAACACCAGTTAAAATTTCTTTTGGACTGATTCCTGTATAACCCAAAATGATTGCGTCCCGTAATTTTACATCGTTGCAATAAAACGAGAG
>DAORIL010000844.1:0-2687 GCA_035438525.1 Pyrinomonadaceae bacterium | reverse complement strand
TCAAACACGAAAAATGGTTAAATTAAGTCTGTGAATATACCAAAAGACGCAGCAGCGATAATCTTGCTCAAAGGCGATAAAGTTTTGCTCGCCCAACGTAATCCTAAACTTTCTTTTCTCGGAGGTTGGCACGCTTTTTCGGGCGGAAAGTTTGATAAAGGCGACGCAGAAATTACAGTCCGAAACTGCAAAGATATTGAATTAGAACGATTTATTGTTTGTGCGGTGCGCGAACTTTTTGAAGAAATCGGCGTTTTAATTGTTCGCAACGGTGACAAACTGACCAAAGGTCAACGCGCCTCGCTTCACGATGATTTGATTTCGGGCAGAAGCAGTTTTAAAGAAATTTTGGACGATTGGGGCTTGTGGATCGATGCGGAAGATTTTCAATACACAGGCTTTTGGACAACTCCAAACTTTTCGCCTGTTCGTTTCAAAACTCGCTTTTTTATTGCCGAATGTCCGCCAAAACAAACTCCTTACGAAGCCATTACAGAAATGCAAAACCTCGAATTTGTTTTGCCGAATGACGCTTTAAAACTTTGGGAACGAGGCGAAATTTTGATCTCTCCGCCTGTTTTAATTTCGTTGCAGGAACTGGCAAAAATTCACACGGATAGAGGGAATGAAGGTGATGAAAATAATTCTTCCTCTGCGCCTTTGCGTCTTTGCGTTGAAAATTTGCTGGAAAAATCCGAAAAACTTGACGGCAATATCGATTATCTCGAAGTAAATTCCCGCACGATTGTTTTTCCGGTTAAAACTCCGACGCTTCCGCCTGCTACTCATACAAATTGTTTTATTGTCGGGAAAAAAAGATTTGTCGTAATCGATGCGGCTTCGGCAGACGAATCGGAACAAGCAAGATTGCACAAATTGATTGATGAATTGATCGAACAAGGCGGCGTTTGTTCAGAAATAATTGTTTCGCATCTTCACAACGACCATCACGGCGGCGAAATTGCTCTGCAAAAACATTTGTTGGAAAAGCATAACGTAAATGTTCCGATTTCTGCTCATAAATTAACTGCGGACTCTCTTTCACAAATCAAATTTGATAAATTTATTGAAGAAGGTGATATTTATAATTTGCAAGATGAAATGGGTAAAGCCTTTTCTTTACAAACACTTCACACGCCCGGACACGCTCGCGGATTGTTGGCTTTTTACGATGAAGAACTCGGATTTTTGATTTCGACTGATAATGTCGTTGGTGCTGGAACAGTGGTCATTGCCCCGCCCGAAGGCAATATGCAGGATTATTTGGATACGCTCGAACGATTAAAAAATCTGCCGAATCTGAAACATCTTTGCGGCTCACACGGTTCGGCGATTTATGATGCGAAAGCTAAAATTGAAGAATATATTTCGCATCGCCTCGAACGCGAAAAACAAATTATCGAAGCAATTGAAAACGGCGCAGCAACTCCTGAAGAAATTGTTGAAAAAATTTATCTCGGGTTAAAACCAGAGCTTATCAGATTGGCGATAAAATCAGTCGAAGCGCATTTGGAAAGGTTAGAAAGTAAAAAGTAAAAAGGCAAAACTACAAACCTGGTTACATTTCGCCAGTAATTTTGATGAATAAAGAAGATTCTGAAAAAGTAGAAATAAACGGAATCAATGTGGATTCGCAAACCCGTTGCGAACATTACCACAGCGAAATAGATATAATCGCCATTAAATTTAAATGTTGCGAAAAGTGGTTTCCGTGTTTTGAATGTCATGCGGCTTTAAGCAATCACCAACCGCAAGTTTGGTCGTTGGATGAAAACCAAACAAAAGCAATTTTATGTGGCAATTGCCGTCATCAACTGACTATTAGTGAATATTTTGAGTGTCAATCAGTTTGCCCCAAATGCCGTCACCGATTTAATCCGGGATGCGCTAATCATTATCATCTTTATTTTGAAGTTGTATAAAAAAGCGAAAGTCTTTTCAAACTCTCGCTTTTTTACTAACCTAACCCGCCCTCTAACATAAGGCGGTTCTGACTTGCGTTTATAAACCTGCGCCGTGGCATTTTTTGAATTTCTTGCCGCTGCCGCAATGACATGGGTCGTTTGGTTTAACTTTTGGCGTGTCGCGGACGAAAGGCGTATGTTTTTTATGCTCTTCGCCAGCCATTTCTGCTCCGGCAAAGGCACCTGTGAACGCCATTC
Organism: Pyrinomonadaceae bacterium; assembly: GCA_035438525.1. Classification (GTDB taxonomy): domain Bacteria; phylum Acidobacteriota; class Blastocatellia; order Pyrinomonadales; family Pyrinomonadaceae; genus JAIBCC01. The sequence goes on along the minus strand of DAORIL010000844.1, from coordinate 525 downwards.
CGGCGGCTTGTTTTCTCGCCCGTTGTTTTTCTAAACGCTCCAGACGTTCGATTTCTTCCTGTTCGTCTTTGACTACGACTTCAAGGTTAAAAAGTGAACGTGCCGTGTGGGTATCAATGCGGTCAAGCATTTCTTGGAACATATCAAACGATTGTTTTTTGTATTCGACCAAAGGATCTTTTTGCCCGTAGCCGACCAAACCAATACCTTGTTTCAAATGGTCAATCGAAAGCAAATGGTCTTTCCATTGCGAGTCAATAATGTTGAGCATAATGTAGCGTTCATACGCACGAAGTGCTTCATTACCGACAAGTTTTTCTTTCTCGTCATATTTAGCACTGGCTTTGCGCCAAATTGCTTCCTGAATTTGAGACGGATTCATCCGCTTGAAATCAACATCTGCATCAACTGCCGGATCAATGGCGTAAATGCTCGAAATTTCTGCGGCATAGGTTTCAATATCCCATTCATTCGGATTTGCCTTGAGATTCAGATAGATATTAGTCAAATCTTCTAAAAGGTCAC
>DAORIL010000843.1:0-2689 GCA_035438525.1 Pyrinomonadaceae bacterium | reverse complement strand
AATAAAATCAATTAGCAATTAATTACCGAAATATTTTTTGAAATGAGTAAAACAGAAACAGAAGAAATTCATCAAAAGACGACGATTGCACCTCCGAAAAGCATTTTTCGGGAATATTTTGAATCGTTTGTTACTACCTTGGTCATGGCAATTTTCGGAATGACCTTTATTTTGCAGGCAGTTACCGTCCCCACCGGCTCAATGCAAAACACGATTCTGATCGGCGATTATCTTTTGGTCAATAAATTTATTTTTGCCCCGGGCGGAAAACCAATTCCATTTTTGCCTCAACGCGAAATTGAACGTGGCGATATTATCGTTTTCAAATATCCGGGTAACAAAGTTCAGCCGCAAAATGACAAATCGCGCGGCATCATTCCCTATCAAGTCAACTACGTCAAACGGGTGATCGGAATGCCGGGCGATAAAATTGAATTTCGCAATAATCAAGTTTTTATCAACGATCAGTTATTGCCGGAGCATCGGGTGATTGGTGATGCCCCGCGAAGCGAAGCGGCACTTGCCACTAAAGAATTTGAACCACGCCAAAACGATCAAAAATATGACGTTTATTATTCCAAAGACACAATGGAAATTGCCAAAGACGGAAAACAAATATCGCGGGTTGGATATAATTTCGGTGTTCAAGGCAAACCAATGAAAGTTCCCGATGACAGCTATTTTGTAATGGGCGACAGCCGTGATAATAGTGAAGATAGCCGTTACTGGGGATTTGTTCATCGTGATTTGATCATTGGGCGGGCAATGTTCGTTTATTGGTCTTGTGACCGAAGCGAAGGTAGTATGCTCAGCTGCATCACGCATCCGCGCTTTGACCGGATCGGAAAAATGATCAAATAGGCAATTGTCCATAGTAATTTGGATTCTAATTTACCAAAACGCAGAGACACAGAGATTCTATTTTGTGTTTCTGCGATTTAATTTTTTGAGATGAAATTTAAATTTAACCAGGAAGTAGCAGATGCTCTACAAAATAAACAACCGATTGTCGCACTCGAATCTACAGTTATTGCACACGGCTTGCCTTATCCGCAAAATATCGAAACGGCTCTCAGATTAGAAAATATTGTTCGTGAAAACGGTGCAGTTCCCGCAACAATTGCCGTTTTTAATGGCAAATTTTGCGTTGGATTGGATGAAGCTCAGCTACAAAAACTTGCCACCGATAAAAATATCCGTAAAATTTCCCGCCGTGATCTACCGATTGCCGTTGCCCAAAAATTAAATTGTGCGACAACCGTTGCCACAACGATGTTTATTGCACATCGCGCCGGAATCAAAGTTTTTGCAACAGGAGGAATTGGCGGAGTTCATCGCGGAAATTTACCTGATATTTCGGCAGATTTACCCGAACTAGCCGTGACTCCAATGATCGTGGTCTGCGCCGGAGCAAAAATCGTTTTGGATCTGCCTTCAACCCGCGAATGGCTCGAAACCAACGGCGTTTGTGTCCTTGGCTACCAATGCGATGAAATGCCCGCCTTTTATTCACATTCAAGCGGTTTACCAATTGACGAAAGAGTTGAAACTGCCGAAGCAGTTGCAAAGATCGCCCACGCCCGCGACGAGCTCGGAATGCCAAATGCGATTCTTTTAACCGTTCCGGTTCCCAAACAATTTGAAGTTTCGCGGGAAAAACTCGAAACGATTTTGGCATCTGCCTTAGCCGAAGCCGAGTCACAAAATATTCTTGGTAAAGAGGTTACGCCTTTCTTATTAGCCAAAATGTCAGCAGCAAGCAAAGGTGAAACACTGCTTGCCAACATTGCACTTTTAGAAAATAATGCCAAAATTGCGGCGCAAGTTGCAGTAAATCTTTAGAGTGAAAAGTGGAAAGTGTAACTTTCCACTCTCCGTTCTCACTTCACAGCTTTCATCTTCTCGTCCAATGATTGAAGCCGTTTTTTCGCTTCTTCCGCTTCGCTGCTTTTAGGAAATTTCATCAAAATCTCTCGCCAACTCGCACCGTCGTAATGATAAAGTTTAGTAGCTGAATTAAACCAAAAACTTATCCCGATTTTTCGGTAACGATCAAGGCTGGAATAATTTAAGTAAAAACTATGAATCGGCGCACCGGTCGCGGACATTTCATTCCGGTCAAGTTGACGGTTAGCATCACGCGAAAGTTTCAAGGTGGATTCTTCGGCTAGATCTCCTAACAGCAAAAGAATCGCCGGACGCAAAGGCGAGTTAGGAAAATTTCCCAAAAAAATAGTGGCACGTTCAATTTTTTCAAAACCGTCCGAAACTTGGACTAATTTTACCAATCGTTGATCATCACCGCGTTTGTTTTTGCTAATCACGGCTTCGGCTTGCACCCAACCATAATTTTTAGGCGGAACTATCACACGGTAAAAAGTAATGCCTTCTACTTGTTTTGCGCCGGAAATAGCCAGAACGCGTCCCGTCCGCATTCGCTGGATCGAATCGGCATAGAGACTTGGTTGTTGACGCAAAACCGCCAGCCGTTCATCGATCACAATTGCAGCATTTGTATTTTGATTATTCTGCGAAACCGTTGGGCTTTGCGTTACAGATAACTTAGATTTGCGTTTTTTCTGAGCTTGAGTCTGGGAGACGAAAGCAAGAAAAACGAGGAATATTAAGGTCAACGAATTTTTCATTGGCTCCTCCTTTTTATGGGATTATTTTTAAAGGGGGGCAGTTT
>DAORIL010000842.1:0-2703 GCA_035438525.1 Pyrinomonadaceae bacterium | reverse complement strand
GGCGGCGTAGCCAAGTGGTAAGGCAGAGGTCTGCAAAACCTTTATTCATCGGTTCGATTCCGATCGCCGCCTTTTTTCTAATTTAAAAATCATTTTCTAAAACAATTCTATAACGTGCCTTTCCACTTTCAAGGTGTGCAAAAGCCTCATTTATTTGCGACATTTTGAAATTTTCTGTAACTGTTTCAATATTGTGTCTGGCACAGAATTCCAGCATTTTAGCAACTACTTGCGGACTTCCCGTTGCAGTTCCGGTCACGCTTTTTTGGTTCATAATTAATGAAAATGCACCAATTTGCATCGGTTCTAAAACTGCGCCGACCATGTGTAATTTTCCTTTTGGCGCAAGGGACTTAATATACAAATCCCAATTGAGCGAAACATTGACGGTTACCAAAATCATATCAAATTTGCCCGCCAAATTTGCCAACTCTTCATCGCTCCGCGAATTTACCACATAATCCGCACCTAATTTTTTTAGTTCTTCAGTTTTTGATAAATCTGAAGTAAAAGCAGTTACTTCGCAACCCCATTTGTCTGCAAATTGTAAAGCCAAATGCCCTAATCCACCGATGCCAACTACGCCCACCTTATCTGTCGGACGTATATTGTCTTGGACAAATGGGTTAAAAACCGTGATTCCTCCGCAGAAAAGAGGTCCGGCTTTTAACATATCCATCGTTTCCGGTAATTTAATTGCCCAATCCCAATTACATCGGACTTTATCTGCAAAACCACCATGTCTTCCGACAATAGTTCCAACCAACGTTGGGCAATTAATTTGAAAACCGGCGATACAATGTTCGCAATGCCCGCAAGTTTCAGCATTCCAGCCCAGCCCGACTTTATCCCCGATTTTCAACCCCTTAGCGTTTTTACCAAGAGCGATAACTTCGCCTACCGCTTCGTGTCCTCCAACAAAAGGATATTCGGTCATACCCCAATCATTGTTGAGCATTGACAAATCCGAATGACAAATTCCGCACGAATGAACTTTGATTTCAACCTGTTCATCGCCTAATTCACCCGCTTCAAACTCAAACGGTTCAAACTTCCCTTTCGGCTCGTTCGCCGCAAATGCTTTAATTTTATTATTCATAATTTCCCTTTTTCGAACTTAACCTAAATTGATTCGTTTTATTTATTTTGATTTTCCCTTTTAATTCCTTACTGATTCAACCAATTTTGATATGCCTTAAAATCTGTTTTCCGGCCTAAAAATGATTCAACTAATTTTTCCGCAGGTTGCGAACCACCTTTTTCCAAAATGGTTTGTCGATATTTTTTGGCGATTTCAGTTGCAAATAAATTCTTTCCGTCAAATTTACCGAACAAATCCTTTGCAATGACCAATGACCACATATAGGTGTAATAAATTGCCGAATAGCCGTCTAAATGTCCAAAAGCGGTTTGTAAATGCGTGTTTTCGACAGTGGGATAAGGCAAATAATTTTGTTCAATTTGGTGAACTATTTGATCAAATTCAATATTGTCAGGTGACCGGTCAAAGACACTGAGCGAAATTTTGGCGTAAACCATTTGCTGTCTGACTTTTAACCCTTTTCCGAATTCACCCGCCCGATTCATTTGATTAACCAAATCAGTTGGAATAGGTTCATTTGTCTGATAGTGAGTAGCAAAGTTTTTTAGTGCGCCGGCATCCCTCGACCATTCCTCTAACATTTGCGATGGTGCTTCGACAAAATCCCATTCAGTTGAGATTCCCCCGATACCTAACCATTTTTGCTTTCCGGCAAAAAGGGAATGTAATAAATGCCCGAATTCGTGAAAAAATGTTACAACATCATTGTGTTCCATTAAATCAGATTCTCCTTCATTTCCACCAGGAAAATTGCAAACCAAAGTGGCTTCGGGAATCTGTCGGTTGGCTACTCCGGTATTAACATCAAATTGAGCAGCATGACTGTATTTTCCCTCGCGTGGATGCATATCCAAATAGAAACGTCCCGTAAGCTCATCGTTTTCATACATTTCCCAATATTCAACTAAAGGATGCCAAACGGGTTCAGATTTAACTTTTTTGAAAGTTACGCCGAAAAGTTTAGCGGTGACATCTAAAACACCTTGTTTTACTTTTTGATAAGAAAAATAAGGACGGACGCTTTGTGAATCAAAATTGTAATTCTCTTTGCTGACTAATTCCGCGTAATATGCTGATTCCCAACGATTAACGACTTTTGCAGTTGGGACGTCTTTTTGTTTTCGTTTGAGTAATTCTTGATATTCACGTTTTGCCCGTTCCTCGGATAAATTGACGATTTTTTCAATAAAATCAGAAGCATTGGTGGAAGTTTTAATCATTTTATCCGCAGTGACGTAATCTGCCCAAGTTTTAAAACCAAGCAAGTTTGCCAATTCAAAACGTTTGGCGGTCATTCGATTGAGAACTTCCACGTTTTGCGGATAGGCTCGATTATTGTAAGCCAAAAACATTTTTCGCCGTAAATCTTCATTTTTGCAATAGGTCATTACAGGCACATAATCAACATAATTTGTGGAAAGAGTGATTTTACCGTCATTACCGGTTGGATGACTTTCAATAAAATCTTGTGGCAAGCCTTCCAATTCAGCCACCTCATTCGCAATTACTTTACTTTTATCGTCCCGAATATTTGCTGAAAACTCTTGTCCGATCAACACCAATTCATCCAGCAAGGTCTTAACTTTATTCCGAGTTTCTTC
>DAORIL010000841.1:0-2708 GCA_035438525.1 Pyrinomonadaceae bacterium | reverse complement strand
TGATAAATCGTATTGCCGATTAATTTTTTCTCAATCACGAGATAATTTAGTCCAAGTTTGTGCGCTTCCCAAGCAGCAGAAATTCCGGCTGGTCCTGCACCGATTATTAAAAGATCGAACATTATTCTCCGTTTTCTAGGGTTAGTAATTCCTCTGTAAATTTCTCAATCTGAATCATCGTAATTTGAAATGACTCAATCATTTAATTTTGCTTTTAACTCTGCAGTTTCGTTTCTTAATTGAACAACCGCAATTACAAGAAAAAATAAAATTGGTGAAAACACTAGCAGATAAAAATTATTTGAACTCCTGGAGGATCTGAAAGTTTCTTCTGCTGCCGATTGAATCCTGTTACAAAATTCTGTATAAGCCGAATCTCTCTTGGCTCTTTCGTAACAGATTTCATTGTCTCTTTCCATTCTTGAATAAAAAATCTCTTTATCTTTACTCTCCTGATAATAAAAAAATAAACCTGGAAGAATAAAGGTTACAATGAAGATTAAAACGTAATTGATAGTTTCTTTTACCTTTTTACTCATTTTCTAGTTTCAACATTTCTTCCGTAAATTTTTCAATCTGAATTTTTGTTGTTTCCAATTCACGTTTAGCTTCTAAGTATTTTTCCCATTCATTGGTATTGGTCAAAGCCTTGGCAACATCTTCATCAAGAGCGTGCGCCATCAATGCCAAAAGGTCGCTTAAGGCTTCCTGGTTTTTTAGAAGCGATTGAATAATTGTGTATGCAAGTTTTGCGTTAGGTAAATCTATATCTTTCAATTCATTCATATTTATTTGGGCGATGTTCATTTTATTGTTGGAACGGGCAAATTTGCACCAAGCGGAACAATCCAGATTTCTGTCCATTGTTTTTTTCGTTTTCCACCAAAAACAATAAAAATTTTTCTTGGATCCAAGTCACAAACTCTTGTTTTAACCAAATAATCTAAATATTTTTTTCCAACTTTATTAAGAGTTTTTTTATTCCCGTAAAGAAACAAAAAAATTTGTTCTTCACATTTACTATCTTGTTTAATCAATAGTTCATCAAACTTTGATTTCCAAACTTTTTCTGGTATTAGTCCAAATTCATCAAATTTGTAACTATTAGGCGGATCCGAAATTATATCTTCTTGAGTTTGAGCAAAAGCAATTGAGCTAAACAAAATCAATATCAAAAATAGAATTCTCCACATAAACTTCTCACCAGATTTCGGTTAAATCAATTTTAAATCCTCTTAATGCATTTTGCCTCAAAACTTAGAAATCCTGTATCTCAATTTCCTAATTCAGTGTTTTCCAGAATTCGTCAAAGAAATCCACTCCTTGACCTTTTTCATCCGCCCAGAGTTCTTTCCATTCCTTTTCCGGCGCATTGTTCCCTTTTCCATAAAAGTAGCCGTAAACGAACGGGGCATCGTCTGGTCCGCGTTTGTAAAACAAAATCTGCACAGTGGATTTTTCCCCTTTGATCGTGTGCATTTTGTTAACATCTGCCCAATCGCCTTTGTGTTTTGGAATTGCAGTGATGGTCCAGTCCGAATCGGGCTTATCCTCAAGAGCTTTTTCGCCGACCATCCCCGTTGCGGTTTTCTTGATACGAAGAATCAGTTCGTCAAGTGTTTCGGACTTGCTTTTATCCGGATAACAAATAAAGTTCACGCTTGGTCCGGCGGGATTTAGCATAAACATCCCGTTAAACCCCATGTCCTTGCCCGGTGCAGGTAGTGATTTTTTTGGCATTTTGAAAATCGCACCTGCTTGTGAGCGTTCGGGGTTTTCCTGTCCAAAAGCGGAAATACAAGCGAGTAGAATAAAAATTAAGGCTATTTTTTTCATTAAAACTCCTTTAATCGGGAAATTTTGAATCCAAGAGATTTTATCATAAACCGAACTCCCTCAACAATAAGTGACATTAGACCTCTACATAGATTAATTGTTTACACGCTCTTCCTAGATTCTGTTGACATAAGGAAATTAGCTCCGGAGGAGGGGAATATTTATAGCTCAATCGTCAAAAAAATCATTGAGCTGCAGAGGAACGGCATAAAGATATGTCGTTCCTACCCAACTTAAATTATTTTTCTCAAATCCAGCTATAAATTTGCCGTCCCAACCGGACTTTTAATAAATATTTCTTATGTCAACAAAACCTAGAAAAAAACAGAACTTCTTTCGTTTTGCCTGAGATCAATCTCCGATATTGCGTGAATCAACAGTTTTTTTTCTTGGGTCTGAATCCGGGCTACGCCAAATTATGAAACGGTTCATGTAGCCGGTTTGAGCAATAAAGCTGCCGGAAAAATCTTTACAGACAACATCCCATTTTCGATAATTTGCCTTTCCGCCAAAATCATTATATGACCAATTCGTTGGCAACAATCCGGTTTCAAGATTTATTTTGGAGAAAAGTTCGTCCGGGGTCAGTTTTGTTTTGGGACGGAAATTGAGGGCAATGGAACTGATCCCTAATTTGCTTGATTGAGCCAAATCAACGGTCAAAAGGTCTTCTTTAAAGACCGGATCGATTATTAAGGGACGAAGCGTGTATATTTTAGTCTGAACTATAATTTCATTTTTCGACGGAGTCAAAACTCGGACGGTTTTATATTGTTTTTTGAGCTCGTCAATTTTTATATCAAACGTAACTCCCGCCAACCCAGACAGATCGGCAACTTTAATTTTACAAGGGGAGGTTGGCATTTTCGCCT
>DAORIL010000840.1:0-2745 GCA_035438525.1 Pyrinomonadaceae bacterium | reverse complement strand
TGAGGGATTTAAGTAAAGCACTTCCAATCCCTTTCCCTCTACCGCTTTTGCTCACATAAACGCTGACTTCGCCAACTCCGCGATAAACTTGTCTTTTGGAAACAGGACTTAAAGCCGCCCAACCCAAAACAGTTCCATTGCTTCGCGCAACCAGACGGGAATGTGGCAAATGTCCGTTATTCCAATCTTCCCAGCTTGGTGCAGATGTTTCAAAAGTCGCATTTCCTGTGGCAAGTCCCTCGAGATAAATATCACGAACTTCCTCCCAATTGCTTTCATCCATTGATTCAATTTGATAGTTCATTATCTCTATTTTAGTGCAAATTCAACCGCCTTTTTGGCATGAATTGTAGTTGTATCAAATAAAATTGCGTTCGTGTTTTCATTTGAAACCAGCAGCGGAATTTCGGTGCAGCCTAAAATTATTCCTTCCGCCCTGTTGACAGTCAGTTTTTCGATAATTTCCAGATACACTTTGCGCGAGTCGTCTTTGATTTCGCCTTTGACCAGTTCGTTATAAATTATTGAATGAACTTTCTCGCGATCATTTTCATCGGGAATTATTGTTTCGATTGCAAATTTATCAAAGAGACGTTTCTTTAAAAAATCCTGCTCCATCGTAAATTTTGTGCCGAGTAATCCGACCTTTTTCAAACCTGCATCTTTTATCGCTTCGCCCGTTGCATCCGCGATGTGCAGAAACGGAATTTTGACGGATCGCTCAATTTCACCTGCCAATTTGTGCATCGTATTGGTGCAAAGAACGATAAAATCTGCACCGCCATTTTCTAATCTTTGCGCCGCATCAACCATCATTTTTTGGAGTTCGGTCCAGTTTCCATCGTGTTGTAATTTGGCAATTTCACCGAATTCGACCGAATACATCAGCGTTTTGGCAGAATGAACACCGCCCAAAATTTCCTGCACTTTGCGGTTGATGATTTGATAATAAACAACAGAGCTTTCCCAACTCATCCCGCCGATTAAACCGATTGTTTTCATATATTTAATCTATATAAAATTTTGAAATTGAACCGGATAAGGTTCTCCCTCAAATTCCTGTGTGTGATAACCTTTGCTGCCAACGGCGCGAGCCAACGGACTGAGAAAATCTTTTCCAGATTTCAAGCAATCCAAAACATATCCAAAATCGTATCTCGGCGACCATCCAAGCTCTTTTCTGGCTAGCTCATTGACATAAACCCGTCCGATTTTCGGAAACATCTTCCAGCCGCGTTCTGCATAAATTTCTTCGTAATGCGGAAACTTTTCTTTAATTACCGACGGAGCATCAAAGTTTAATTTTTCCCGGTCTGCCTCGGTAAATGGAGTAGTCGCGCTGATAATGTAGCGACCAAAGCCGATTTCCCCCGCTTTTTCAAGAGCAAGTAAATGTGCTGATACCGCATCTTCAATATCAACCCGGCGAAAAAGAAATTCGTTGGCTTTTTGATTGTCATTATCAAATTCCTGCCGAACTTCTTTTTGGTCATCATCCTCAAGAAAAAAGCGCGAGGTTCGCAAAATCAGGCAATTTAGTTGATGATTACGATAAAAAAGCCGGCATAGATCCTCGGCAGCGGTTTTGGTGACTCCGTAAATATTTTTGGGAATCGGTGTGATCTGTTCAGTTATCCAGACGGCAGGCGCATTTTTCGGCGGTATTAGAGCATCTCCAAAAGTGCTGGTTGTGCTGGTAAAAACAAACGATTTAACACCATTCGCAACAGATTCCTCCAACAAATTGAGGGTTCCCGTGATATTTGTCTCAATAAAATCCTGATTGGTATGCGTGGCAACATGCGGTTTGTGCAGAGTGGCGGAATGAATCACGGCATCCACATCTTTCATTGCCTCTCTAACAAAATCGCGGTTTGCAGTTGAGCCGATTTTTGAAGTAAAAGCGGATGGAGTAATATCAATTCCGGTTACTTTACAATTTGTTGAATGAAGTGTGCGAACCAAGGCTTCGCCCAAATGCCCTGCACTCCCTGTTACCAAAATTTTTCTAAACATTCGGTAATTTTCGCATAATTTAACGGCGATTTTCCAATTAAACAAAACTATCAGAATTGTTATACTTAGAGATACTTTTTCATATAGGTGATGAACTTTGTCCAATCGTCCGGAAAAACTGCATGAGGTCCGTCGTGCATATAATACCCGAGATTATTCATCAAGAATGTAGTTTCATTCGGTTTCGGCATTTCGCTTGTCTTTTCCACACCGGTTTCACCAAAAAGTTTGTAAACAGGTGTGGCAGCAATTGCCGATAAAAATTCGCCTTTCGGGTCTGACCAATAATCGCTGCTTCCGGTTTGGAGCAATAAAGGTCGTGGTGCCATCAAAGCCACAAGAAAATGTGCGTCAAACGGTAAATCATTGTTTCGATTGGAATAAGAATGATATTTCGGAGCAAATTGGTAAAAATAACGCGATGGATCGGTAATGTGAGCAGTCGTTTCCCCATAATTGCGACGCGAAATTGCCGCACCGCCTTCGCCTGAAATACTGGCAATTACCATTTTGAAACGCTGATCGTATGCGCCAGTCCAGAGAACGGTCTTGCCTAAACGTGAAGCTCCCTGCAAAGCAATTCTTTTGCTATCGATCTGCTTGTCTTTTTCAAAATAATCCATCGCCCGGCTTAATCCCCACGCCCACGCGGAAATTGCTCCCCATTCATTTTCGGCAGGTGCGGTTTGTCCGGACTTTAAATATTTTCCGCGAATTCCGTATTTGATT
>DAORIL010000839.1:0-2750 GCA_035438525.1 Pyrinomonadaceae bacterium | reverse complement strand
AGTTAAAACAATTATCATAAACAAAATAAAGACAAAAATAAGAAAACTAAATCCTTATTTTTGCCTTTTACCTTTTACTTTTTACTTCTAGGCTTTTTTCATCACCTTTTCATAATCACCGTTTTCATACCAATCTATGATTTCAGAAACGCGCCAAATTGGGAAGGGATGCGTCTGCCCAGCATTGATGATATTGGCCCAAAAATCGTCCAGACGATTCTGATCACAATGCTCTTTGAATTCTTTGCCTTGTTTCAAAAATTCGTCGTAATCCAACTTTGAAGCAAAACTTCCGCCAGCCAGTTTCATCATCACCCGCCCGACTACATGGGGATCCTGAACAACCAACAATGCCGCCCGGTCACAGGAAAGTTCCGCCCGTCGTGCCCAAGCCAATAACGCGCTGCTAACCGTGGCATTAAGAATAAATTTAGCCAACTCTCCCCCTGGAATTGCAGACATTCCAACCTGCATTAACAATTCAAAAAGTCTCGCAGCGGTTAGATACAGAACGTGTTGGGCGTGAATATGCCCGACTTCGTGAGCAATCACCGCTAAAATTTCTTCGTCCGTCAAACGCTCGATCAAAGATGAATGCAAAACAATAACATGCTTTTCCATTCCAAAAGTGAAGGCATTGACAATCGGATTTTGCTGCAAGAAAAAGTCCGGCATATCGACTCCGAGAGTAGTGCAAGCAACCTGAAGTTTAGCATGCAAATCAGGATATTGGGTCGGGGTAATTTTGACTGAACTTGCCATAAAATTAACCCGCATCGCCGATTCAAAAGTAACCGCCAAAAACTTTTTGAGCGCAGAATCCACGCCCGGAATCGCTTTGAGCGCGGCTAGGGCTTTGCTGTCTGCCGGATGAACGTAATCATGTTTGTTCAAATCGGCAAACTTTTTGTGTGGCTCGTTTGAAAGTGGTAATTTGCAGCGTCCGCAATTTGCCTGCCCATTTACAAAGCCGACTTTTACGGAATTTTTCTGTCCGCAATAACGGCAGCGGATAAAATTGCTTTTGGTAATAGCCTCATTTGGTTCGGATGTTTCGTTCTTTTTTCTAGCCATATTTCAAAGTTTAGTTTAGATACCTCAAATAATTCAAATCATTGGATGATTAAACGTAATTCTACCTCCAAAAGTTTAATTATTTCATTCATTTCCCTTTTTTACCACATTTTATATTTTTTAATATTTCTTTAAGAGAATTTTAAAGACTTGTCTCTGGCAAATGTTTAAAGTTGAAATTGTCAAACAGATTTTTGTTTGCACAGCTCATTTAAATTTCATTTTTTACTTCTAGTTTTTACCTCTTCTACCTCACTTTTTTAACCCTTTCTGACCTTTCCTCAGTTTTACCAGCTTTTCAAAATTGAATAAGGAGTCATATGAACAAAATTAATTTCTTAAGCCTGATCGGCAATGCCGTCTTTTTTATCGCCATTTCATTTGCAAATACCGCTTTTGCCCAAACTCCGGCAGTCTTTAATCCAAATTCTAATGAATTCAAAGAAAAAATAGTGATTGCCAGAACCTTTGCAACCTGGTGCAGGTATTGCCGGCAAAAGGCAATTAAGGAATTTGAACTGAGACAGATACCGCAAATTGGAGAAAATATGCAAGTTACAGACAAATCAATCAATTTATTTTTAGTTCCGGCTGAAAATTACGAAGAATCAGCTCAATTTTTTGATGACATTGGGTTTAGAGCTAAAATTCAAATCATCAATCCCCAAAAATTAGAAAATTGGAAGGTTAATAATTTCGGGGCTGTCCTTATTTTTAATGATTCACAGTTAGTAAAAATGATAGATGGCGAAGTGGATTTAGTGATCGAAGAATAATCATCATTTTGATTTCAATTTGACTACGGTCTCAATGTGATGCGTCTGCGGGAATAAATCTATTGCCGTGATGGACTCAATTTCGTATTTTTCGGTCAACATTTTCAAATCCCGCGCTAAAGTTGCCGGATCGCACGAAACATAAGAAATTCGATTCGGTGCGAGCTTCAAAACAGCTTCAATAGTTGCTTTCTCCGCTCCGCTTCGAGGGGGATCAAGTAAAACAAAATCAACCTCTTGCAAATTATTTTCAGTTAACCAATCACCAACATTTTCAGCAAAGAATTCAGTATTTCCAAGTCTTGCCAGCTCCGCATTTTCTTTAGCAAAATCAACCGCTTTTTCATTTGATTCGATACCGATAATCCTTTCAAATCTTTGCGCCAAAGGCAGAGAAAAAAGTCCGACTCCGCAAAATAGATCCAACGCGTTAGTTCCTTTTTCAACATCAATCGCAGTTTTTATCAACGGTTCAATTAATGAGGGATTTCCCTGAAAAAAACTTTCAGCATCGTAAAAGTAACGATTTCCTAATGCTTCAAAACTAATTTTTTCGGTAGGTTCAATAATTTCTGCGGAATAAACGGAAACTTTTTCGCCGTTGGTTGCAGTTTCGATTTCGACAAATTCCGCCCAAAACTCAGCCCAATTTAAGTTTTGGCGCAAATTTGAAAGAGTTTCTTGCAGTTTAACTTCTAGGATCGGACAGGATTCGACATCAATTACATTATGTGAATAGCGTTTGAAGTAGCCGATTTTATGATTGCGCGTGTCAGCATGCCATTGAGCGCGTGAACGATAACCAAATTCGTTTGGGCTGGCGATGATTGGAATTTCGCCTTGAAAATCAATCTTTGCAATGCGTTTGAGGCAATCGTTGAGAATCGCAATTTTGGCTTC
>DAORIL010000838.1:0-2761 GCA_035438525.1 Pyrinomonadaceae bacterium | reverse complement strand
TTTCTTGATGAAGTCGGTGATATTCCGCTTGAGCTTCAGCCAAAACTTTTGCGCGTTTTGCAGGAAGGCGAATTTGAACGATTAGGAAGTTCGCGGACAATAAAAGTTGAGGTCAGACTCGTTGCCGCAACTAACCGTGATTTGCAGGAGATGGTCGCTGAAGGCACTTTTCGCGCTGATCTATATTACCGCCTCAATGTCTTTCCTGTTTTAATTCCGCCGCTTCGTGAACGCCGCGATGATATTCCATTACTGGTCAGTTATTTTGTGCAGAAATATTCCCTGCAAATGAACAAAAAAATTCGGACAATTCCAAACGAAGCGATGGATGCGCTGACCAATCATAGTTGGGAAGGAAACATCCGCGAACTGGAAAATTTTATTGAACGTGCTGTTATTCTCTCGCCCGATTCCGAATTGCATATTTCGCTTAATGAATTGAATCGCGGAAAATCTATGGCAGCAGGTTTTGCTTCTCCTGCTGAACCAATCCAACTTATTACAATGGAGGAAAATGAACGCAAATATATCAAGGAAGTTTTGAGCCGAACAAACGGGGTAATTGGCGGAAAAGGCGGCGCCGCGGAAATTCTCGATCTACCTGTTTCAACGCTTCGCAGCCGGATGAAAAAACTGGGTTTGAAATAATGAAGGATGCGAAATCTCGCAGGTAAAGCGAAATCTCGAGCCGAAAACGAAAAAAGAAAATGCGAGAAAATATTGCAAATCCCTCCAAATATTCATTAAAAAGGATTTTATCGCTTTTTTTGTATAATAGATTTTTGGCATTTTATTTGCTACAGATTAATTAGTGGCGGAAATTAATCGCCAATAAAAAATTAATGCCGACCCGAATAACACAAATTAATAACGAAGAATCTAAGCAAACTATTTTGAAAGTAGAAGGTTCACTTTTATTGGAAGATGCCGAATTGATTGCCGAAATCTGCCGAAATTTGCAAATGGCGGGAAATAATAATATAGCACTTGACCTTGCCGGACTTAATTTTCTCGATAGTGATGGCGCATCCGTTTTATGTCGTTTGAAACATGAGCAAAATATTGCGCTTGAAGGGTTGCAGCTATTTATAAAAAAAGTAGTTGAATTGACCGAAAAAGAAAATTAGATTTTATCAAAATTATAAGAGCGTTTTTTAAGTTTTAATATTCAAGTTTGTCAATAGAGGCAGAAACACGAGCGTTAGCAAGTGTGCTAATCGTTGCAAATCTTCAATTTGGACACCCTTACTAACGTGCGGGTTTCCGCCTTTTTCATCAAAGATTTTAGTAGAAAATTTAATTTACAGACTAATTATCCTGTTCCCTTTGATTCTAAATATATTGTAAAAAAGAATGGGAATGTAAGTATTTCGCTGACATTCCCATCGTATTTTCTTTGAAAAGTTGCTTTTAACTATTACCAAATATTTCTCCGTTTGTTTGCCTCAAGATAAGCTTTGACAAAGGTTTGGGCAAAAGTCTTTTCAGGATTCCAGTCAAAATTATTACTGAGACGTTCGCTTTGAAAATTCAATAATAATCTTGCTGTTTCATCTTCGTTATTTTTCAAAACATATCCTGAACCGACCGCAATTGTGACAGGTTCTTTGACGGTTTCACGTTGAAATGAAATCGTTCTGTAGAATCTGTCTCTGTTATCAACAAATTGTCTCGGCGATTCGGTCTGAAGATTATCCTCAACCTGCAACGATTCATTTCGATAAACAAGAGTGACCTCTGCTTCTTCTTTTGCGTTAACAATATTTAAATACGGCACTTGGCGGCGAATTTCTTTGATGATTTGTTTGCGTGCCCTAGAATCCTTACCTGTTTCGACATAAATTCGTCCCACACCGTCTAATTCGGCTTTGGTTCCGCTACCTGAAACGATTCTTTCCTGTGCACTCACGGTCAAACTCATTATAATTGCGATAAAAAAGAAAAATAATACCGTTAAGAAAGATTTTCGTTCCGTTGTATTTTCACTAAAATTGTTTATTTGTTTAACTGCATTCATTTTGGGTAACCTCCATTTTATTAACTCACTACCCGCTCTTCTTATTGCAAGATGTTTGCCACAGTTTTCCGAACTATTAATGGATCATTTAAATTGGCTAATCAAACGATTTATCAAAGTTTGAAGCAAAAAAGAATCTTTTGAGCTAAAATTAATGTTCCAAATTCGATGCGATATTTCGCTTCTTCGACGAAATATCACTTCGCAATAAGAAAAGCTCTGTTTGGGATTGTTAATATTTCCTGTTATAAGAGAATGTTTGGTTCTCAAATATTGGTATGAAATTTCGTTTTCTCTGGATTGGCAAAACTAAAGATAAAAATTGGCGAGCATTGCAGGAAGAATACTTGCAACGCTTGTCACATTTCGTCAAATTTGAGATAACTGAACTCAAGGAAAGTGCGGCACACGAAACTAAAGACGTGGAAGGCAACCGAATCTTAGGAAACCTGAATCAAAGTAGCTTCGTATGTCTCTTAGATGTGAAAGGTTCCGAGATAAACTCACATCAATTGGCTGAAAAAATCGAAAATTGGCAGAACCGAAGTCAAAAAGAAATCGTTTTTGTCATCTGCGGACAAGACGGAGCTTCATCTGAGGTTGTCGAAAGAGCCAATTATAGTTTATCTTTATCACGCCTAACTTTAACACACGAAATGGCGCGGGTTGTTTTAGTTGAGCAATTATACCGTGCATATACCATAATCAAGGGGTTTCCATATCAGAAATGACTGAAATAAATAT
>DAORIL010000837.1:0-2763 GCA_035438525.1 Pyrinomonadaceae bacterium | reverse complement strand
AGGACAAAGTAACCCCGCTGGCTAAAGGAACATTTTGAATAGTTAGAAAAAAACAAAAAAGGGCGGTTGTTCCCGAAGCTCCCCGCAAAAACAGCAATAAACGGTTGTTTCCCAAAATATTAGCATTTTTTCCGCGCAAGGAAATCAAACAAAAAACTGCCGAAACAACGCACCGAAAAAAGACAATCTCCATCGGCGGAAGGTGAGAAAGCTGTTTGACAAAAATATTCATCAACGAAAACGAAAACGATGAGACAAACATCGCCTTTGCCCCAACGCTTAAAAAATTAAACTCGTTTTCTGTTTCCAAAATGCCTCTTAAAAGTTATGATTGTAACAATTTGTTGGTTAATTCCAAATTTCATTTTTTAAATTCAAGATTCAAAGTTCAAAATCTATGTATAAAAAAGTCTTAATCTTATCGGCTGCTGTTGGTGCAGGACATTTACGGGCGGCTGAGGCACTTGAAAAAACATTTAAACAGTTAAATTTTGCGGAAGAAGTCAAAAATATTGACGTTTTGAATTATACAAATCCGCTATTTCGAAGACTCTACGGAAAAGCCTATTTGGATATGGTCAATAATATGCCCGAGGTTTTAGGTTGGATGTATGATTCGCTTGATAAGCCCTGGGAAAATGAACGACGCAGATTGGCTTTAGACCGATTAAATACTCAACCTTTTATTAATTTACTTAAAAATGAAAAGCCTGATTTAGCAGTTTGCACTCATTTTTTGCCCTCTGAAATTATTTCGTGGCTCAAAGCCAAAGGAAAAGTCAGTTTTCCGCAAGCCGTTGTGGTGACTGATTTTGATGCGCATGCAATGTGGCTTTGTCATCATTATGAGCAGTATTTCGTTGCCCTTGAGGAAACCAAAATTCACCTTGCCAAAATTGGAATCCCGGCTGAAAAAATTACAGTTTCCGGTATTCCTATCGATCCTATTTTTTCAGAACATAAAGATAAAACAGCAATTCGTGAAAAATATGGCTTGGACAAAGATAAACTAACCATTATGGTTTCGGCTGGTGGTTTTGGCGTTGGAAATATTGAACATCTTTTACAAGCCTTAAGTGAACTTGAAACTCCGGCCCAAATTTTAGCAATTTGCGGTCGAAATGAAGAATTGCAAAAGAAACTCGAAAAACTTGCAGTTGAAAAATTGAATAATGAGCGAGTCACTTTTAAACCAATCGGATTTACCCGCGAAATGGATCAATATATGTCCGCGTCTGATTTAATTGTCGGAAAACCTGGCGGATTAACCACCTCAGAAGCATTAGCGAAAGGCTTGATTTTTTGTGTGGTCAACCCGATTCCCGGTCAAGAAGAACGAAATTCCGACCATTTGTTAGAAAAAGGTTGCGCCATTAAATGTAATAATTTACCCATTTTAGCTTATAAAATCGATTCTCTGGTTCAAGATAAAGTTCGATTTGAAAAAATGAAGCAGAATGTAAAGGGATTTGCTAAACCAAATGCCGCTTTTACAATTGCTGAAAAATTATTGAAATTATAAGAAAAGGCAATCGTATTTTTTTTACGATTGCCTTTTAACTTTTTACATTTTACTTTTTAAACCTTATCACGCCATTTTAGAACTTCTTCCCGCAAAATTGGATTTTGTTGAAAGCTTCCGGTATGACCTTGAGCCGCCGTTGCCCGTTGAATATGCCAACTTGAAAGTCCTAACTTTCCGACTGCTCGGAGAAATTTACGCCTCGCCCCAAATTTGCCGGAAAAGAGGCTGCCCAACAACCAACCCGTGCTTTTGAAAGCTGAAGTTGCTGTTTTCAACTGTTCGTCCGAAATTACACCCTGAGCCACATAAATTGCCAGATTTTCTTTCAGAATCTTGTTTTGTCTCCACATAATCCAGAAAGAAAAACAGACGAAGATGATGAAAAACGGAATTTCTAAAATTAAATAACCAAGTAAAAAGCCTTCAAAACCAAAGAATGTTGCCATTCCGTTCCAAAGCGCATGTAGTGCCACGGCACATAAATAACCGATAAATGGCATGGCGATTCTTACCAACATATTGTGGGATTCCCGGGCAATTCCGCATCCAATCCCCGTCATTGATGTAAAAGTAACGTGGGCAAAGGGAGACATTAACCCCCGGACAACAAACAGCACAATCAAGCCACCAAAACCACCGCCTAAAAAACCGCGTCCGTAATATAAAACATTTTCTACCGTCGCAAATCCAAGAGCAATAACCCCTGCATAGACAATTCCATCTAAAATATCGTCGAACTCTTTACGGAAAAAGATCAGCAGTAAAACGACTCCAAGACCTTTTGAACCCTCTTCAAAAATCGGAGCCGAAATCACCGCACCAACTGCGCCGCCTAAAATCGAACCGATGATAGTGTTGACCACAAACGAAAAGATAACAGCTACCAATGCTCCCCACGAAAAAGCCAAAGCCAACAACCAAGGCGGCTCAGGATCATATCGGTCTAGCCACATCAGAGGCAAAACATAAATTAAAGCTGGAGTAAACGCTACAACAGCAGCGATTACCGCAACTATAAGACCAGTTACAATATCAATTTGTCCGTTTCGGGATGCCGGAGAAAGACTCAAAGTAATCAATGCAACTACAATCAAGGTCAGGAAAACCAAAGCTAATAAGGTGATCGCCACACCGATATATTTTCCGGTGGAACTTTTTTCCTCAACTTTTACGCCTGGATTGCTCAACCCAATAAAACTCATTGAATTACGCAAATTTGGATTGCCTTGTTGAAATGG
>DAORIL010000836.1:0-2765 GCA_035438525.1 Pyrinomonadaceae bacterium | reverse complement strand
GAAAAAGGTTGCGAAGAAGCAGTACGAGAGAAGGTTTGGAGTGCGGCTAACGTTAATTTGCCATTGCAAATAGTGATTGCCGGAAACGCTGAAGCGATTGATCGGGCTTGTGAGATTTTGAAAGAAAAAGGCGCGAAACGGGCGATTAAGCTCAATGTTTCTGCGCCTTTTCATTGTGCATTGATGATGCCTGCGCAAGAAAGATTGGCAGAAGATTTGAAAAAAATACGGTTCAATGATTTACGTTTTCCGATTGTCGAAAACGTCACTGCTGAAGTTAGCTCAAACGGCTCAAGAGTCGGTGAAGCCTTGACCAAACAAGTTTCGTCCTCGGTTCGATGGTTGCAATCGGTCGAAAATTTGGTCAAACTTGGAGTTAATACTTTTGTCGAAGTCGGAACCGGAAAAGTTTTAAGCGGCTTAGTAAAACAAATTAACCGCGAGGTGCGTTTGTTAAACGTTGAAAATACGGAAAGTTTGAAGCAAAGTTTAGAAAGTATTGGAAATGCTGATAAAACGGGTGTTTCCGAAGGTATCGGAGGAGCATAAAAATTTGCTCTGAATGCAATAATAAAATTAAATTATTTGAGGAGAAAATAATGTCAGAAATTCAAGATAAAATTAAACAAATCATTGTTGACGAATTAGGTGTAGATGAAGCGGAAGTTACCGAAAACGCCCGCTTTATTGAAGATTTGGGTGCAGACTCATTAGATTTGGTCGAACTCGTAATGCGTTTTGAAGAGGAATTCGACATCGAAATTCCTGACGAAGATTCAGAAAAAATCCAAAGCGTCCGCGATGCTTACGCTTATGTTGAACAACATAAAAAAGACTAGCTTTTCAGTCCAGAGTCGGGAGTAAAGAGTAGAGAAAATGAAATCTGCTCTTAATTCTCGACTTTCGACTCTCAACTAAAATTATGAAACGTCGTGTTGTAGTAACAGGGCTTGGTTTAATCACAGCTTGCGGAAATTCAGTCGCAGAAACGTGGGATTCGTTGATGGCTGGACGAAGCGGTGCGGATTATATCAAAAAGTTTGACACGGAAAAATTTGATGTCAAATTTGCGTGCGAAGTTAAAAATTTTGACCCGTTGTCGCTGATTGACAGACGAGAAGCCCGCCGAATGGGAGCTTTTTCGCAATTTGCAATTTTTGCGGCAGATGAAGCCATGAAGGATAGCGGACTCGTCATTGACGAATCTAATGCTTTTGATGTCGGAACCTATATTTCTTCGGGAATCGGAGATTTTTGGGCAATTGAGCGGGAACACGAAAAACTTTTGAACGATGGTCCAAACCGCGTTTCGCCATTCTTTATTGTTTCGGCGATCGTCAATTTGGCTTCGGGAAATGTTTCGATTCGATATGGCGCAAAAGGTCCGAATTCGGCGACTGCAACGGCTTGTGCGGCAGGTGCACATGCAATTGGCGACAGTTTTCGTCTAATTGAGCGTGGCGATGCCGATGCAATGATTTGCGGCGGCGCAGAATCAGCAATTACTCCGATGTCCGTAGCAGGATTTAATTCAATGAAGGCGATGTCAACCTTTAATGAAAATCCGCAAATGGCTTCACGTCCGTTTGATGCGAATCGTGACGGCTTTGTGATTGGTGAAGGTGCAGGGATTTTGATTTTGGAAGAACTGGAATTTGCCAAAAAACGCGGTGCAAAAATTTATGCGGAAATTGTCGGCTACGGAATGACGGGCGATGCCTATCATCAAACCAGTCCTGACGAAACGGGTTCCGGAGCCATTCGTGTAATGAATAAAGCAATCAAAGATGCGGGAATTACGCCTGACCAGATTGGCTACATCAATGCACACGGCACTTCGACATTTTTCAATGACCGTGGCGAAACCAAAGCTATCAAGGCAGTTTTTGGCGAAAATGCTTACAATATTCCGGTAAGCTCGACCAAATCAATGACCGGACACGCACTTGGAGCCGCAGGCGGAATTGAAGCTGTAATTTCAGTTTTGTCAATGGTTAAAGAGAAATTGCCGCCGACCATAAACTACGAAAATCCCGACCCTGAATGTGATCTTGATTACGTTCCGAATGTCCCAAGAGATGCTAAAGTAGATTATGTTCTCTCCAACAGCTTCGGCTTTGGCGGAACAAACGCCTGTTTAGTTTTCAAGCGTTGGGAAGATGAATAAGGGAAAGTAAAAAGGCAAACAATTGCCAATTTTGCTTTTTAACTTCTCAATGTTTCGTGATTTTTTCTGAAATCCACTAATCTATGAATGAATGCTCATTCAGTTAGTGGATTTTTTAATATAAACGTAATAGAATTCATTTATTATTGTTGAAAAATAATCACAATCAATTAACAAATAAAAATTAACAATTTACAAAATTATGAAAATCATTGTTTTAATGAAGCAAGTTGCCAATAAGGATGCAGTTTTGCGGATTGGCAAAGATGAGAAGTGGATTGACGATTCGGATGTTGCTTTTCAGACCAATGAATCTGATGGTTACGCGCTCGAAGAAGCCTTGCGTTATAAAGAAGCGAAAGGCGGAGGTGAGGTAATTGTTTGCACACTTGGGGGACAATCTGCCAAAACCGTAATTAAAGACGCTCTGGCTCGCGGAGCAGATCGCGCCATTCACATTGTTGCGGATAATACGCAGGGAATGTCGCCGTTCACAATTGCCAAAACTATTGCCGAAGCCGTTAAAGAAGAAAATGCCGATTTAATCTACACCGGACTACAATCTGACGACAGCGGTTACGGACAAACGGGCGTAATT
>DAORIL010000835.1:0-2770 GCA_035438525.1 Pyrinomonadaceae bacterium | reverse complement strand
CGAAGAAGAACGTGAGCCTGCCGACATTGATGATGAAATGGGAGGACAGCCAAATCAACGGCGTGCCGCAGTCGCAATTCCCGAATTTCAGGGAATCCGGGTCGATGACTTCACCTATATCGAATACGAAACGGGTGAAAAAGAATTGTATGATTTGAAGAAGGACCCCGATCAACTGAAAAATATTGCCTCAACCGCCGATTCAGCGTGGTTAAAAAAATTGGCAGAACATCTTCAAGAATTGCGCGGCTGCACCGGAGAAAACTGTCGAAAGATTGAAGATAAGTCAATTACACCTTGAAAATTTTGAAATGTTCAAAAAAAACCTTCTTGATTTATAAAGATAAAGGGCTTCGTCTTTCGCCGGACAAAGCCCTTTTCAGTTGGTTGTTTTGCTATTAATTAGCCGTTTTCTCCTCCACCTTCCGTTTGAGTGTTTCTTTTACTAGTCAGCCCTGACCAATGTTTAGAGGTTGGCACAGATCTCATCACCTTGCATAGTCCGAGTTTGGAAAAATTGGAGAAGAATTGTGGGATTGATAATTATGTCAGTTCCGCAAATTTAGAAAGTTTAGGAAGTTTCAGAAGAAGTAAGACTTCCTAAACTTTCTCTCCGTAAGTGAGATAAATCAAGGACAACCACAAAAGCCACCTCCGATAATTGGCGTTCCGGTTGGATTACAACAAAGATTTTTTGTGATAAGTGCATCACAAGCAGGAACGCTCGCCCCGGTTCCGCCAAATGATCCCCCCGTAGGAAAACAATTATTACAGGCACCAACAGTAGTGCTTGGAGTAACCTGATCGCAACGTAATCCGCTGCAACAATCTGATTGGGTAAAATTAACAATTGCACAGGTGCCAAATCGTGCGACACAAGCGGTTCCGCTAGCCGCGTTTGCCGCCAAAGGTGCAACCAAAGTTGAGATCATCGGCAAAGCAATCATTGTGCTAAGTCCGATTTTTTTCACAACTTCCCGACGACTTAAGCCTTCAAATCCGCTTTTCATTTCTTCAGCATTTGCCAATAAGTTTTCTTTCTTTAACTGTTCAATTGCCAACCACACTATATCTTCGTTAATCGGTTGTTTACTATGTTGAGACAAATCCTTGCTAATCTCAGAAATCTCTTTTGTTCCATCGCAATTGCGCCAGACAAAAGTGCAAGTTTCATTCAAAACAAATGCTTTGTTGAGCCTTAAATCATAAATCACAACTTCATCTTCAAACTCTTGAATCACAATATCTGTCTGACGACAATGGGGATCGGGGGCTTTCATCAATTGTTCTCCTAAATCTTTTTTGGAAACGCTTGCTATTTTCCTGCGTATGACTGAATAATAGTTGTTTTTGGACTAATTAAAAGAGCCAGATTAGAAAATATTGGAGAGCCAGATTGAAAAAGAAATTTGACCTTGAATTGTTTTGGAGCGAGTCCGTTTCAAGAGAAAATGCGACTTCCCTTTTTCAGCAAATTTATGAAGGGTTGCGGCAAGCAATTTTGTCGAATCGGCTTCAGGTTGGCCTTCGATTACCTTCGTCCCGATCTTTAGCCAAAGAATTAAAAGTTGCCCGCAATACGGTAATGTCAGTTTATGACCAACTTAACGCCGAAGGTTATTTGCAGGGAAAACCACGAACCGGAACTTTTGTAGCGGAAAATATTCCGGTTGAATTGTTAGAAACCCGAATCGCAGAAACATCTGTAAAATCAGTAGTTTCACGACAGATCGCCAAACGTGGACGATCTTTTAGGGAAACTTCTTTTTGGTTTACCTCAATCCACGACGCACCTCGCGCTTTTCAAATGGGGTTTTCCGCAATTGATGAATTCCCTATCGAAATTTGGGCACGAATAACTTCGCGCAAGCTCAGAAATATGCCCCGCAAATTGCTTGATTATTGCGAAACAAATGGCTATCCGCCATTGCGGGAGGAAATCGCCAAATATTTGACGGCTTCGCGCGGAGTTCATTGCGAAGCCAGTCAGGTCATTATCGTTGCCGGTTCACAGCAAGGACTTGATCTGATCGCCCGGGTTTTATTGGATCCAGGTGACGAAGTTTGGATCGAAGACCCCAAATATAACGGCGCAGAGGGCGCATTGCTTGGTGCAGGAGCAAAGTTGATTCACGTTCCGCTTGATTCCGAAGGATTGAGTATCAAACAAGGTGAGCAATTATCGAAAAATCCGCGCTTGGCTTATATAACTCCTTCCCACCAATTTCCGTTGGGTGCAGTCATGAGCCTTTCGCGCCGTTTGGAATTGCTGGAATGGGCAAATAAAAATTCGGCGTGGATTGTCGAAGATGATTATGACAGTGAGTTGAGATATGACGGCAAACCGTTGATGACGTTGCAAGGTTTGGATAATGATAATCGGGTGATTTATGTCGGAACATTCAGTAAAGTCCTTTTTCCCTCGTTGCGTTTGGGATATTTGGTAGTTCCGCCCGATTTGGTTGAAGATTTTACCAATGTGCTGTCCTTTATCATGTTTCATGCACCGATGATTGAACAAATTGTCTTGACCGATTTTATTCGTGAAGGACATTTTGGAAGACATATCCGGCGTATGCGAAAACTTTATGCCGAACGCCAAAAGGTTTTGCGAATTGCCATTAAAGAAAATTTGGATGAGTTTTTGGAAGCGGAAAAAGACGGAGCAGGAATGCACTTGATCGCCTGGTTAAAAAATGGGCTGAACGATCAGGAGATTGCGAAAAAGGCTTTAGAATATGGAGTTTATACGCCGCCGCTCTCGTTTTAT
>DAORIL010000834.1:0-2778 GCA_035438525.1 Pyrinomonadaceae bacterium | reverse complement strand
AATCAGCGTTTTAACTATTTTGGAACTGATGAAATTGGAAAACTTGGAGCTTCATTTCATTCAATCACTGATTATTTACGAAATATTGCCAATTCCGCCGACGCTTTGGCTTCCGGAGATTTATCCAGAAAAGTAACGGTTCGCTCTGACCGGGATATGCTTTCCCAAAATCTCAACCGGGCAGTGGATTCATTGCATAATTTAATTGATGAAACCCGGACTTTAAACACCGAAGCTCTCAATGGAAATATTAATTTTCGGGGTCGGACAGACAGATTTACGGGCTCGTATGCTGAACTATTAAAAGGAATTAACAATTTATTAGAAGCAGTCGCCGCTCCGATTGGTGAAGCTTCCGATTGTTTGCACAAAGTCGCTCAACGGGATTTGACCATTGAAATGCAGGGTGAATACAAAGGGGAATTTGCCCTAATCAAAGATTCATTAAACACTGCATTGGCTAACCTTAATGAAGGAATGACACAAATCTCAGAAGGAGCGGAACAAGTTTCGGAATCAGCGGGACAGATCAGTGCAGGAAGTCAATTTTTAGCCCAAAGTTCATCGGAACAAGCCTCAACCCTCGAAGAAGTTTCGAGCAGCCTCCAGGAAATATCGGCCATGACCCGCCAAAACTCCAGAAATTCGTTAGAAGCCCGCTCTCTTTCGGAAAGTGCCCGAAAAATAGCCGAAACCGGAATGCACAAAATGGAGTTACTGAATGAAGCAGTTGACCGAATCCAAAACTCATCCGAATCTACTCAAAAAATCATTAAAACGATCGAAGAAATTGCATTTCAAACCAATCTATTAGCCCTTAACGCAGCAGTTGAAGCGGCTCGGGCGGGAGATGCCGGAAAAGGTTTTGCGGTGGTGGCCGAAGAAGTTCGCAATCTGGCTATGCGTTCTGCCGAAGCGGCTAAAAATACCGCTCAGTTGATTGATGATTCAGTAAAAAACACACTGGATGGAGCCGTTATTCATAAAGAAGTGGCTGTAAATCTTCATGAAATTTTTGAGGAAATAAACAAGGTAACCGTAGTTAGTGCAGAAATTGCGGCGGCGACGGAACAGCAAAGTGAAGGAATTGAACAAATCAATATTGCGATTGAACAAATGAATCAGGTAACCCAGCAAACTGCAGCCAACTCTGAACAATCAGCCAGTTCCGCTGAGGAATTGTCGGGACAATCACAGGAAATGATGAGTTTAATTGGTAGTTTTACAATTCACAGGAAAATAAATGGGGAAAAGTATCAAGCCAAAAATAAAGGAAGGTTTCACCAAAAAAATTCTTTTAACGGCAACAATCTAACGACTTTTCAGAATCGGAATTCAGAAAAAACAGGCAAAGTAAAAATTTCAAATTCCGCTATTGAAGCAGAAAATTTTATTCCGTTTGATAATGATGAGAATGCTGTTTTAAGAGAATTCTGACAAAACAGATAGTCTGCTTTACCTTTCGTTCAAACCAAAAAAATAAAATTCAATAGGAAATAATTATGTTTAATTTACAAAACCTCTCAATCTCAAGAAAAATGACCCTT
Source organism: Pyrinomonadaceae bacterium (assembly GCA_035438525.1). Taxonomy (GTDB): domain Bacteria; phylum Acidobacteriota; class Blastocatellia; order Pyrinomonadales; family Pyrinomonadaceae; genus JAIBCC01. The sequence continues at coordinate 1,231 of DAORIL010000834.1, read as the reverse complement.
CTCTCAGGAGTTTCTCTAACCGCATTATTATTGATCGGTGTGGTCGCAATTTGGATAACTGAAAAGTTATCAGAAGACATTGATGATTTAAGTTCTGTCCAAATTGTGTCCATGCGCGAAGAAATGCAGGCAGATATGATGCACGACGGCTTGCGTGCGGTTGTTTTTCGTTCGATTATTGCCGGACAAACTAATAATGAGGCAGACAAACAGGATTGTGCTGCCGAATTAAAGGAATTTACGGAATCCTTCAAAAAATCATTAGAAGATCTTAACCGTTTGCCCTTAGACCAAATAACTAAAAAATCCGTTAATGATGTTTTTCCCGAACTCGAAAAATATATTGCCAAATCACAAGAAATTACCCAATTAGCTTTGTCCAATCAGACTGATAAAGCGCTTAAAGAAGTGCCTAAGTTCCAGGAACAATTCAAGATTCTCGAAGATAAAATGGAGACACTGGGCAATTTAATTGAACAAAATTCGCAAAAAAGCCGGGATAAAAGTGCTAAAGAAACAGTTTATGCCCAAGTTACCCTGATAGTTGGAACCATCCTCGGTTTTGTTTTCGCAGTGCTTTTGAGCTACCTCATTTCACGTTCGACAGTTCTTAGATTGCGTGCTCTGGCAGGTATTGTGAACAGCCTTTCAGCCAAAAATATTGAAGAAAAAATTGATTGTCAGTCCAAAGATGAGATCGGTGTCGTAACCTGTGCTTTCAGAGATGCTTACAGATATTTGGAACGTATTGCTCAGGCTGCCGAGGGTTTAAGTCATGGAAAGTTCGATGTGAAACTCGAGCAACGATCGGAAGATGATTTGCTTTCACGCAATTTTATGATTGTGACCGACACTTTGCAGAATTTAATTAAAGAAACTTCGACTTTAACCAAAGGCGCACAATCCGGTGATTTAAGCTGTCGCGGAAATAGTCAGCAATTTCAAGGCGGTTATCGTGAGTTAATTGACAATATAAATGTTACTCTTGACTCGATTGCCAACCCGATCAATGAAGCCTCGGAGGTGTTGGAAAAAATTGCCCATCGCGATTTAACTCCGCAAATGGAAGGCAAATACCAGGGTGATTTTGCCAAGATCAAAAATTCAGTAAATCTTGCTGCTGAAAATCTGAAACAAGGTTTTGAACAAGTCGCCAACAGTGCTGACCAGGTTGCTGCCGCTGCCGAACAAATTAGCGAAGGTAGTCAAACATTAGCTCAGGGCGCATCAG
>DAORIL010000833.1:0-2780 GCA_035438525.1 Pyrinomonadaceae bacterium | reverse complement strand
AATCGAACTCATTCCACGCTTCTACAATCTTGCCGTCTTTTACTTTGGCGAATCCCATTCCGGTAAAATCAATGGGTTGATTTGTCGGAGTAATTCCCAAACCGTCGCCTGTATGTGTTGCGCGAACTTTGCAGCGAACCGCAATTGTCTCGCCGTCAGTCAAATAATCTTCGATAGTAATGTGTAAATCAGGATAAGCCGAAAGAAAAGTTCGCTGAAGTCCTTTGAAAGCCTCGCAGCCACAAAGGGTTTTACCAGTTTCATCGGCAAAGCCATTGATTTTAGCATCATCTGCCAACATTTCATCAATAGCTGCTTCATTTTGTTGATTCCAGACTTCTTCAAACCAACGGTGAAGAAGGGTTTCATACTCTTGTGCCATAACTCCTCCTGAAACTTTAATTTTCTAATGATTCAATCCAAAAAGGCAAAAGCAGAAAACAAAATATTTCCGCTTTTGCCCCATACTTTTTACTTTTTATCCTCGGGCATCAAAACAAACTGAATTTTCTTATCCAGATTTAGATATTTTTTAGCCACCTTTTGCATTTCCTCTTTATTAATTGAATTTATTCGATTTTCGGTTTCGGCTAAATCAATTAAATCGTTTCCTTCGGCTAAATTGCCGTAAAGCAAGCTGCTCCAGTAAGAATTTTCTTTGTAGTTTTCTTTAGCTTTGAGCAATCGCGCCTCTTTGACTTTGGCAATGTCTTTATCATCGATCTGACCATTTTGGATTTTTACAACCTCGTCCAGAGCAGCTTTGATTAACGAATCAACATTTTTTGAGCCGCAGGGAAACTCGATCGAGAAAAAGAATCTTCCTTTCGGAATTTTTGACATTCCCCCGGAAGCTCCGACACCATAAACTCCGCCTTTTTCTTCGCGTAAAATTTCGACCAATTTGATGCTTAAAAGTTCTCCTAAAGCCGATAAATGTCTGTTTTCATTCAGATTAAATTCGGCATCTCCTCTAAAAGTAATCGAAACCTGACTTTTATCCTCGATTCCTTTATTGATAACTTTTTCGTATTTTCCTTCTAACGATTTAATATTCAAATCCTTCCAGGTTTCTTTTCGATTAATACTCGGCAGATTTCCTAAATATTGTGTAATGAGCGGTTTGACTTTTTCCGGTTCAAAATTTCCGACAAAAATAAAGGTAAAATCCGAAGCGTCCGCAAATCTATCCTGATAGATCGCTTTCATATTTTCAAAATTGAACTTTTCGATGCTTTCTAAATCAAACGGATTGACAAATCTAGGATTGTCTTTATTTTCAATTTTCAGTCTTTCTTGCAGAAAATAAAAATCCGGACTTGAAGCCAGCATCGGCAAAGACATTTTTTGTTTGGCAATGTTTGAATCAAAAACGTTTTTATCAAAATTAACGTTGGTAAATTTAAGATAAGCCAGTTGGAGCATTGTTTCGAAATCTTTGGGTGATGCCGCTCCGCTGACGGTTTCAAACAACTCACCAACACTGACCGAGGCGGCTATCCTTTTGCCGGATAACATTTTGCCCAGATCAATTCTCGATAAATTCTTGACTCCGCTCTCACCAATTAATTGATTTACACCACTACCTGTTTTGTATTTTTCGTCATCAATCAACGAAAATCCGCCCGGACTAAAACCCCGCATTGTGATCTCATCGGCTTTAAAATCAGTTGGTTTCAACACGACTTTGACACCGTTTGAAAGCGTCCAATAGGTCAAACCGAATTTGTCATCCTTTGATTCAGACATCACCTTAGGTGTAGTCGGCAGATTTGCCACTAAAGGTTCGGTTGCAACGGTTTCGGTATATGGAGTTAACTTTGCAGAATCGGCTTCTTTGATTAAATTTAATACTTCCTGCTCAGTTGGATATTTGGCTTTGCCATCCGCCAATCCTGTAATAATTATGACCCGATTATCTTCGGAAGTTGTATTTTTGGCTAATGCATTTACTTCTTCAAGCGTAATTGTCGGCACCACATTTTTTCCAAATTGATAGGTAAAATCAATAGCCGGAACCGGCGTTTGAGATAAAAAACTGTTCACCAATCTGTCAATCAAAAAAAACGATTGAGTTTTGTCTCTTTCCTTATATGAATTTTCCAAACTCGCTAAATAACGTGCTTTTTGTCTTTCTAATTCGGCAGGTGTGAAGCCAAAATCCTTTACCCGTTTGTTTTCATTCAATAAAGCAATAATTGTCTCGTTTATTTTATCGGGAACGGTGCTGCCGAACATTGAAAAAGCAGATTTCCCTCGGATAAAACCTCCGAAACCCGACCCAGCAAAACGAAACGGTGCTTTTGGAGATTGACGCAGCTCATCAAATCTGGCTCCTAACATCCCATTATAAAATGCCATAACTAATGACTTTCGAAAATCCATTTGAGTTAGAACCTTTGTTTCAGGTTTCTTAAAATAAAATTCAACTGATGTTCCGGTTGCTTCCTTATCCGATTCGATTGAAACAAAGGTTTCTTTATGGTCGGGAACCGGAAAAGTAACCCTCGGTTTGGCTTTTCTTTTGGCTTTAATATCGGAAAAGGTCGCTTTGATTTTTGCTTCCATTTGAGCTGCATCAAAATCTCCGACCGCCATAACTGCCATCAAATCAGGGCGATACCAGTCTTCGTAAAAATCTACTAAGGCTTTATAATTAACATTTTCAAGTAATTCTTTTTTTCCAATCGGAAGTCGGTTCGCATATTGCGAACCATAGAGAAGTTTTGGAAAATATTTTTCTCGCATCCGGCCAAAGGTTTCGGGATGCATCTCGCCCG
>DAORIL010000832.1:0-2804 GCA_035438525.1 Pyrinomonadaceae bacterium | reverse complement strand
ACCCCGATTTAATGCCAGATAACTGGTTCGTGCCATTTCCCGACGCGCCAAATATGCCAACAAGCCCGAATCCTCATCATCAGGATGCGCTCCCGTATGCATGGCGCTGGCGGTCGTCTGCAAACGTTTTAATATTTGCCCCAGCCCTGCCGCCCCGTTGTCATAAATCGGGCGCACCTGAGCTTTTGAAGGAATTGGAAAAAGAAAGAACGAAAAAAGCAGTAATAATGAAACGATTAATTTGAATTTTTTATTTTTCATTTGAATTTATTTTATTCGATGGCTTTTCGCCAATCATTTGGAGCATCAAGTCTAAAACGGTCAAACAAAATTCCTTGTAAACTGAAAATTTGTTTGGGTTTTCCCGAAGGAAAAGGATATTCCGTTCAAAGTTTCTTGGTTAATTCCGACTAAATGTTCGATTGTTTCATCCTTCATCAAAAGTCTATTATTTATCTTCTTTTGAAACTGTTAGACTAATCAAAAGTCCCGCAATAACTGTTACTACACAACCGATAACATTGAACCAAAGAAAGGCAATTTTGGTGTAATAACTAAGAATTGCCACAGATGAGATCCCGATCAAAATTCCAAAGAATGCACCTCTTGACCTAGCACGGGGAAACAAAAATGCCAACATAAAAACGCCAAGTAAAGAACCGTAAAAAAAAGAGCCAAATTTATTAATGACTTCAATTAACGAACCTAAATTGGTTGAAAAAATAGCCGCCACACAAGCAAATAATCCCCAACCTAACGTAGCGAATTTTCCTACTAAAAGATATTCCGAATCCTTGGCTTCGGGTTTAAATAAACGGCGATAAAAATCGAGTGTGGTGGTTGTTGCCAAAGCATTTAATTCTGCGGCGATAGTGGACATTGCCGCCGCAAAAATAGCTGCAATAATCAACCCAACCACGCCGATCGGCATATTTTGCAGGACAAAAGTCGGAAAAACGTAGTTGACATCGTTAAAATCTTTGTTGTCTTTTTTGACAAAATCAACCGTATTTTTTCGGGCATCGTTAAATTGATTATTTGATTCGATGTATTTTTGTTTAGCTTCGGGCGAATCGCTTTTTAAAAATTCAAAAGCAGAATTTTTTCTATTTTCAAAGGCTTTGTCGTAATTTTCCTGTAAACCTTTATATTCTTGGGCTTGTGCCGCTTTGTCCGATTCATTTGGATTAAAGATCATCGGCGGAGCCTGAAATTGATAGAAAACAAAGACCATAATTCCAATCAACAAAATAAAAAACTGCATCGGAATTTTCAAAAACGCGGACATCAGCAATGAAGTTCTCCCTTCGTCTACTGATTTTGCCGTTAAAAATCGCTGCACCTGACTTTGGTCACAACCAAAATAGGCTAAAGCCAAAAATGTTCCGCCAATCAACCCGGACCAAAAAGTGTATTGCTCGGTAAAATCAACCTTGAAATCAACTGTATTCAGTTTATTGACTGCACCCGCAAGTTGTAATCCATCAGTCAAACCAACCCCGGCAGGAAATTTTGAAATGATAATAAAAATACAAACGCCCAAACCGAAAAAGATGATGAACATTTGCTTAACGTCAGTCCAGGTCACCGCTTGGACTCCGCCAAACATCGTGTAACAGGTAGTTGTTAAACCCAAGGCGAAAATTGTATAAGTCAGATTCCAACCTAATACAATAGATAAAATGATTGAAGGCGCAGCAATTACAACACCTGCGGCCAACCCCCTCGAAATTAGAAAAAAGAAACTGGTCAAAGTGCGGACCCTGACATCAAACCGTCTTTCTAAATATTCATAAGCCGTATAAACATTGGCATTATGAAAGAATTTAACGACAGTCAGACACAAAAGGATCATCGCCACCGGTAATCCGAAATAGAATTGGATAAACCTCATCCCATCTGAATAGGCTTGTCCGGTCGTTCCAACTAAAGTAATTGCGGAAAGCTGAGTAGCCATCACGGACAATCCAACCGCCCACCAGGGCAGACTTTTGTTTGCCAAAAAATAGCCGTCCACACTATTGCTGTGTTTGGTCATTCTGATTCCGTCAAAAATCATAAATGACAAATACCCAACAATTATCGCCCAATCAAGATAAGACATAATTAGTCAGTAGTCAGTGGTCAATGGCTAGTGGTCAGCAAAATCAAAGACCAAAAGCCAAAGACCAAAGACCAAATTTAAGAAAAGTATTTTGAAAATGCTACAAGTAATGAAATTACAACAATAAGGGTTAGTATCACGCCTCCATAGACGCGATACCACCACGAATCAGGTTTTTCTTTTAATTCATTTTCCATATTTTTAGAATTTGAATTTAAAACCAAGTTGCGCTTGTCGGCTATCCAACGAAGTAACAGCTCTATTGAGAACAGTGGGTAGGGCCTGAGTTGCATTTCCCGCCGCATCTGTTGTCACTGTTAAACTATTGATTTGGAAGATGCTGTTAATATTAAAAATATTGACAAATTCAGCAAAAAACTCAAATTTATACCTTTCGCTAAAATCAAAGAACCGCGAATAGCGTAAATCAACATTTACCTGTTTTGGAGTTTTTCCGGAATTTCGTCCGATTCCAACCGGATTATCCGAACCTAAGAAACCATCTAAATTGATGTCAGTAGCGGCAACAATATTGAACCGTTCTCCGCTATTTGCAGTTGCAATAATTCCAAGTTGATTATTGTTCAGCAAATAATTTAAACCTTTGCTGGAAAAATCAAATTTCGGACGACCAACAAAACTTGCTACAAAAGTATGTCTTTGGTCAGCTAATCCCGGTCCAAAATCACGTCTGCGATTG
>DAORIL010000831.1:0-2807 GCA_035438525.1 Pyrinomonadaceae bacterium | reverse complement strand
TTTGAAGGGATTCGCATCGGCGTTCCACAAGTCGAACATTTCATTCGGATTATGTCGTTATTGGATGATTGCTTTGGAGCGTTTGATTGAACATTCGCTTGTGCGTCTGCCTTTGCCTTGTCAACATATTGTTTGATAACTTGTTGCCATCGCTGAAGTTCCTGACTTTGTGCGAACTGGGCAATAAGTTTCATTCTTCGAGTTATGTATGGAGTCGAAGAAGTCATCAATTCTGATAATTTGGTCATATCATCTTCCTCTGAGGCTTGTTGTTCAAGCCACGCCGGAATATTGATTTGACGATAGAGAAGTGGTGATTTTAATGACCACGATAATAAAACTTTACGAACAATTTCTTCATTTCCGACCGCTAGCATTCCAGCTCGGTCAGCCGTAATTTCAGCTTGTCTAGCCCATGCCATTAGAGGAATTTCTAGTGTTCCTTCGATCAGGGCTGTTGGGCTCAAGAACTTACCGATTTCGGCAACCAATCCGCCGCGCATCAAACCGCGCCGTTGTCCCTGTTCGCCGACTAAAAATTGGATAACAGTTTTCCAAAGGGCATGTCCGCTGCGGCAATGACCCATCTCACGGGCGAAAAGAAAGAGTAGTTCGGGACCACGAAAATTAGTGGCAATCGCTGTTCCGATAATAACGAATGAATCTTTATCGGTGCCGTAAGTTCTGCAATCCCACATCATATCGCCCGAAACATAAACGTCAGGCATATATGACATTCCCATAATTTGAGCCGCCCGGACTGCTTGAAAATAAATTTCCGGTAGTTGTTTTTCGCTCAGCAAAATGCCGTTAAAAGTGGTTTCGATCCACCGTCTGCCAACAGTTTTTGAAACGGCTTCGGCGGCCATCATCAATGGTTTCATTGAACGCAGGGTTGCCATTGCTTTTCCGTCTTCTGCCCATTGAAAGGCTTCGGGGGCAATTCCATAACCTGGAGAAAGTGGGCGAAGCCATTTACATTCCTTACAAACCGGCACTTTAGGATTAAGATTTTTCCCTTGACCGCCACAAGTTCCACAAGGTTTTACTTGATTAACCGGTGGAGTTGGATATTGAACCTGTTGTGGCGGAATCGGCAAATTTTGGTAAACCTGCGCCTGATTATTTTGATTAGGTTGCGGCGGCGGAGTTGGCTGAACCGGATTTTGCGGTGCAACCGGGGGTAGTGGATTTTGGGGAATAAATGATTGCAATTGCAAGGGAGTTCCACAATAAATACAAAATTTAGAAATAGTATTTCGTTGCGGATGCCCGTTTTTGCAAACCATTACATTTTTATTTTGTTCACTCATCGTTTTTATTCCTCAAATCTCAACGGCGATTTTGCCTGCTCGTTTAGTAACGCAATATTTTCCAAAATTACGGCTCAAAAAAATTATCTGCCGCCTAATGCGCCTAAAATAAAGAAAATAAAACTAACCGCGACATTAATCACAAATCCGATAATTCCAAGCCAAAGACCGATTTGTGCCATCGTTTGTCCGGCTGCCGGAGATTTTCCTTCCTTGATTGCCTGAAGTTCTAACCATCCTAAAACTGCTCCGACTATCCCGGCTAAACCGCAGCAGAGTAATCCGACTACGGCTAAAATTGCTGATGCAGTTGCTCGACCACTTGCGCCTCCCCCGGTATTTTGGGCAAAATTCTGCATTGGTTGATTACCAAAATTAGGTTGATTCCATTGTTGTTGCTGTTGATTGACAAAGGGGTTTTGCTGGGGATTAGCGTATTGCTGTTGGGCTTGTCCTCCACCTAAAGCAGCAGCGCATTGGCGGCAAAACATTGCTTCATCGGGATTGGTTTGTCTGCAATTATTACAAACTTTCATAAATATAGATTCTCCAAAATATGTTAAAAATAAATTCAAATGAGCGATAAATGCCTGCTCGTATAGTAACGCAAGATTTTTCCAGATTACGGCTCAAAATTTCCAGAAATGATTAAATTTATTGTAACGCCAGATGTTTGGAAAACAAAGATTTATTTTCAAATCTTTGAATAGTTTGTAGTGATTTTAAAAAATATGTGGATAATGATTTTATGAAATTGACTACCACCCAAAAAAGCCTTTTAACAAAAGTCGTGAATGTCTTTGAAACAGGTTCAACTGCCGGAAATTATTCGGCTATTGCAATTTTTAGTGACGGACCAAATAACATCAGACAAATAACTTATGGACGTTCGCAAACGACGGAATACGGAAATTTACGCGAATTGGTGCAAAAATATGTGGCAAGCGGCGGACTTTATTCTAATAAATTGAAACCGTTTGCCGAAAAAGTCGGCACAATTCCTCTGACAGATGATGCAACTTTCAAAGATTTGCTCAAAAAAGCGGGAAAGGAAGATGCATTAATGTGGAAAGTTCAGGATGAATTTTTCGATACTCGATACTACAAACCTGCCTTAAAATGGGCGACGGATAATGATTTTATTTTACCGCTTTCGGCGTTGGTGATTTATGATTCTTACATCCATAGCGGCGGAATTTTGTGGGTAATTCGCGGGATGTTTCCCGAAAATCCGCCCAGTTTAGGCGGTAATGAAATCGAATGGACAACGGCTTATGTTAATGCCCGACACACTTGGCTCTCTAATCATCCGCGTGAAGCCGTTCGCAAAACAATTTATAGAACCCAATGCTTCAAAAATGAAATTGCCAAGGGGAATTGGACTTTAGCGCAGCTTCCAATCAATGCGAATGGGGTAAAAGTCAGCTAACAGTTTTTGAGTATTTGTAAAACCGATTCAGTTTGGCTTAGATCTTCGAGCAAAATATCTGGATC
>DAORIL010000830.1:0-2813 GCA_035438525.1 Pyrinomonadaceae bacterium | reverse complement strand
GACGTAATTAACGTTGGGCTAACTACCATCCTTTCTCGCCAATAGAATAAATAGAAGTGATTACCGGGTTTAATACAGACGTTGAATATAATGGAGTGACCTATCATGTCCAAACCGAAGATAAGGGGTTAGATTCACCTCTGATTTTATCTTTGGTCTATAATCGTGGGACAATTTTGGCTAGTAAACGTTCTCCTTACAATGATTTACTGTTAGGTCAGTTTGACGAAAAGGAATTATCTGACCGGTTAAATCGTCAACATAAATTGATTTGTGCGGCAATTCGGGCGGGAAGAATTGATGATTTAAAGCGGATGAATTCCAAAAAATCTGAAGTTGTCCAAACCCCTGTAATCGAAAAAGTTCCGGAAGTTCAAACAAAATTTGAAACCCAGGTAAATCAAATTGTTCAAAATAATAATAACTTTGAAAAAAATGTAGTTGCTGTAGAAGAAATAAAACAAATTCCTTTAAATAATGTTTCGAATATAAATAATGTTTCGAATAATCATACCCCAAAACCAGATCCTGAAATTGATTTCACGCCAATTCCAAAGTTTTTACAGGAAGAACCACAATATTTTGAACCAATAAAAAAACCAAACATAGAACTTCCAATACCAAACGGGAAATTTGAACCCCCGCCCGAAATTATTGAAGCACCTATTGAAATTACGGACGCGGATTTGATTTTTGATGAAATTGTAAATATTGACGACACTCAAAATTTATCAACGGTTATAGTTTTACCCGAGGAAGCTATTGAAGTTGTTACGGACTTTTTTAGTGAAGAAAAAGTAGCTGAAAATAAATTGTTGATTCAACTAATGAATGAGGTTGAATTTAGAAGTGGGGAAAATAAAACGGTCAGCATCTTGGTTGGTCGGGGTAAATTAGAAAATACTCTACCTGGTGCAAATGTCATGGTCAAAGTTCTTGGCTCAAGTTTTCGCCCTCTGATCTTTCATACCAAAACCGATAGCAGCGGGGTTGCAATCATTAACCTCCAAGTGCCACAATTTTCCAGAGGCAGAGCGGCTGTTTTGTTCAAAGCCATAGACGGCGGCGATGAGGCCGAAATTAGACGAGTCATTCAACCGATTTAAGTTTATGAGGATTTTACTAAATGGCGAAAGCAAAGAAATTAATCGCGAAACCAATTTAATTGAACTATTGAAACAGTTTTCTTTGCCCCTAGAAAGAATTGCAATTGAACTAAATAAAGAAGTTGTCAGGAAAAAGGATTGGGAATCGATCAAATTAAAAGAAGCCGATAAAATTGAAATAGTTCATTTTGTAGGCGGAGGGTAAAAAAATTTAGAATTTAGATTTTGGAATGCGGATTGGAATTTTTTATTTCAGTCCGCATTTCTTTTAAGGTAAATTTTGTTGTAAATTCAAATTATACAGTTTTGGAATTTGAAACCTAAATTTTTGTAATTATTTTTATATGAATGATTTATTTACCCTTGGGGGAAAAACTTTTAATTCCCGATTAATTATTGGAACCGGAAAATATCGAAGTTTTGCTGAAATGCAGGCGGCACATCTTGCATCAGGAGCAGAAATGGTAACGGTTGCAGTTAACCGCGTTCCGCTTGATCGAAAGACCGAATCTTTTCTTGATTATCTTTCACCTGAAATGCAAATCTTGCCGAATACGGCCGGTTGTTATGATGCCGATCACGCAATTCGCACAGCCCGTTTGGCGCGGGAAGCCCTTGAAACAGACTGGATCAAACTTGAAGTAATTGGCGATAAAATAACTCTTTTACCCGATAATGAACAAACGCTCGAGGCAGCGAAAGTTCTAGTTAAAGAAGGTTTTATCGTTTTGCCATATTTTACCGATGATCTGATCATGGCAAAAAAATTGCTGGATGCCGGTTGTCCGGCTGTGATGCCGCTTGCTGCCCCGATTGGTTCTGGAATGGGCGTTCAGAATCCTTCAAATTTACGAATTATGCGTGAGCAATTACCCGACGCGACCATCATCGTTGATGCGGGAGTTGGTGTGCCAAGTGATGCCGCGATTGCTATGGAACTTGGGGCTGACGCAATTTTAATGAATACAGCTATTGCCGAAGCCAATAATGCAGAACAAATGGCGAACGCCATGAAACTTGCAGTTCAAGCAGGACGGCTTGGTTATCTTTCGGGACGAATGCCGAAACGGCTTTATGCCAGTGCCTCAAGCCCTATCGAAGGAGCAATCAAATGATTGCAAGGAGAAAGGCAAAATTAAAATGGCAAAAATTAACGGTTCTTTTATTTTTTATTTTATTTATTTGTGCTTGTGCTGAGAAAACTTACACGCGAGAGTTTGTAATTTCTGACAGTAAATCGTATGAAGCCTCACTCTTTCGCCAAAATTGTGCAATTTGCCATGGAAACGAGGCAAACGGCAAAGAAGTGAACGGAAAATTAGTTCCCAGTTTGAGATACGGTGATGCTGCCAAAAAAACGGAAGCCGAAATTTATGAACAAATAAAAAATGGAAAATTACCGATGCCTGCTTTCAGAAATCAATTAACTGATAATGAAATCAAAAAAATGGTCAAATTTGTAATGCGGGATTTGCAGGGAAGGGAATAAAAAAAACTGAATTTGTTCTTGAAGATTTAGCAAGTTTTGGAGAATTTAAGAATGAAAAGGAAAGTTTTTTTAATGGTAATTTTGTTTTTGATGCTTTTCTTGTTTAATTGTTCAAACGTTGAAAAATCTGATTTGTCGAATAGAAACGCCAATTCTGAGAATAACAAAAATAAAAGCGATGGAAATGATATTGCCAGAGAAAATTTTAAACAGGCATG
>DAORIL010000829.1:0-2815 GCA_035438525.1 Pyrinomonadaceae bacterium | reverse complement strand
CAATGTCTTTGGGATATACAACCATTCCATTGCCAACCCGTTTAGCCAATACGCGAGTTGTTTACCCAAATAATAAAGTTGCTTTGAATTAGTCAAACCAAATAATGTTAATTAGGGAAGCTGAAAATTCGGCTTCCTTTTTTATTTTGGGACTTGTAGAAAAACAAAAATTATTGCAAACTTTGACGTTTGAAATTATCTAAAAATGAACGAAATAAAGTTAGAAAAAGACCAAACCGAAGAATCCCCCGAAAACTTAACTGAACCTGCCGTTGAAGACCAAATAGAACCCCAACAACCACCCACAAAACAAACTAGCGTGGCAAAATCTGCCGGAATTGTCTCGATTGCGGTAATGTTCTCACGGGTGCTTGGATTAGTGCGTGAGCAGGTTTTTGCTTATTATTTTGGTGCCGGATTTTTGATGGATGCCTATATTGTAGCTTTTCGCATCCCAAATGTTTTGCGGGATTTGTTTGCCGAAGGAGCCTTATCAGCTGCATTTGTCAAAGTTTTTACAGATTATCAAATCAACAAAGGGGAAAAAGCGGCGTGGAAGCTCGCAAGTTTGGTATTAAATGCCTTGGTTGTCGTTTTAAGCGTTATTACTTTGCTCGGAATTATTTTAACCCCCTACATTTTGCCGCTTTTAGTTGAATTTTCACCTGAAAAAACCGCTCTTGCTGTCACTATGACGCAAATAATGTTCCCGTTTATTTTGCTGGTGGCGATGGCAGCTTTGGCAATGGGAGTGTTAAATACCAAGGGAGTTTTTGGAGTTCCCGCATCTGCCTCAACGGTTTTTAACATTACTTCAATCTTGTTTGGATTATCAATCGCATTTTGGTTAAGCGGCGGAAGTTGGATAAGTTCAACAGATAAAAATGCCATCCCCTCAATTTCTTCGCAATGGGCAATTATTGGAATGTCAATCGGAACATTAATCGGTGGCGGAGCGCAGTTTTTGATGCAAATTCCTTCATTATTTAAGGTTGGTTTTCGCTTTTCACCATTGTTGAGTTTTACTGATGAAGGTGTCAAACAGGTTATGCGTTTGATGGCTCCGGCAATTTTAGGAACTTCTGCTGTTCAAATCAATGTTTTGATAAATACGGCTTTTGTTTCTCAATTTGAAGGTGCGCAAGGCTGGTTGAATTATGCCTTTCGGCTAATGCAATTTCCAATTGGTTTATTTGGTGTGGCAATCGGGACAGCATCCGTTCCTGTTTTGTCAAAAATGGCAAGTGAGGGGAAACTTAAAGATTTTCGTGATACTCTTTCTTCCTCGCTCAAGCTGGTTTTTTTAATGACGCTACCTTCGGCGTGCGGTTTGATTGTGTTGGGAGAACCGATTATTCGTTTGATTTACGAACGGGGAAAGTTCCACGAAGGCGATACTACTATGACAGCCTGGGCTTTAGCTGGTTATTCGATTGGTTTGACCGGGTATGCCGCCATCAAAGTTCTTTCACCTGCGTTTTATGCGTTGAATGATGCCAAAGTTCCGATGATAATTGCCATTGCTTCAATTTTTGTTAATGCAATCGCCTCCTATTTTTTCCGCGATTAGATGATGGCTGTTGGGGTTACTGCGAACAATCCAAATGGTTTAGGTCACGTTGGAGTCGCCTTAGCAACTTCGACTGTTGCATTGGTTAATGTTTTTGCATTGGCAATAATGATGCGAAAAAGAATTACCCGACTCAACGGACGTGAGATTTTTTCCTCATTTTTCCGCATTGCGGTTGCTTCAACCATAATGTCGGTTGTCTGCTGGTTTAGTTATTATTTTCTCCATCGGCAATTTGGCGGAGTTGGAACATTTTACAAACTTATCGAAGCGTTTGTCCCCATTGGCTTAGGTGGAATTGTTTTTTTAATTGTCGCAAAATTATTGAAAATCGAAGAAATAACAAAGGTTTATAATGCCTTCGCACGTAAATTAAAACGATAGATTAAAGGCTAAAATTTCCTCCCTTATTCTCCGTGTAAGGTAAAGGCAGCCCAATAATAGGGGTTGGACCGATTTTTATCTTTTAAAAAAGATATTTGGACTTCGCGTAAAGCCTTTGAAGGGCTCATTTTATTTGCCAAATGTTTTTGATAAAACTGTGCCATTAATCCGGCAGTTGCTTCATCATTGACATCCCATTGACTAACCATTACCCGCGAGGCTCCGGCATACATAAAGCCGCGGGTCATTCCGATTAAACCTTCTCCACGAATGTCTTTTCCCAATCCCGTTTTGCACGCGCTTAAAACCACCAAATCTGCAGAAAGTTTCAAATTAAAAACCTCATCGGTTCGCATAAAACCATTTTGCGGCTTACCATTTTCGTCTACCAATGAAAAGACGAGCCCGCTTAATTCAGGATTTTTTCCATTCAAAAAACCGTGTGTTGCAAAATGTAAAATTCGGTATTGGTTCATTTCATCAGACAAAGCCAATTGACGAGTTGCAGCAAAATCGAGTGCGATCTTGCTCTGATTGGCAGGAACTAATTTGCCGATGGTTTCAGCCTCTTGACGCGTGAAAGGTAATCTTTTCAAACTTAGATCGGTATCGCCAAAGTCGCTGATTGAACTATTTAAATCTTCTGTTTCGGTGGAGCGTGTTGCGGTTAAATTATTATCCGCCTTGACTTTAGCAAAAGTAAATCTTTGGTCTGTAACTTCAAAAACAGGATCAGCCAATACTGCAACTGCCTTTGGTGCAGTTTTTCTGGTTGACAATTCTTGTCTCAAAACTGCTAAAGTCGATGCCGAGGGTAAATTGACCGATTCGTTGGTTTCGACCAAATAACGATTGTTGATT
>DAORIL010000828.1:0-2839 GCA_035438525.1 Pyrinomonadaceae bacterium | reverse complement strand
TTTGACGGAAACCCAACCACCGAAACCGAACGAAATCGGAACGGCTTCGCCTCTGATGGAAAGTTTCAGATCATTTCGCGGCAAAGGAACAGTATAGACATTTTCTGCCTCGACATACTTTCCTTTCTTTCCCAGCGCCGTTTCGATTGCCGTTATTTCCTCGGGCTTGAGCGGCGGGGTCTTTCCTTCAGCAATCGCTGACATTGGCTCATTTGATGAAGCGGCTGGGCTGACTTTACTCAATGCCAAAATACCGGCTGTTGCCAAAATGCCCCCAAGTGCTTCTCGTCGTGTTAGTTTGTCCATAATTCTCCTTTTTTACTTCCTTCCTTTTCAAAAATAAATTCTATTGATAAATTCAACTTGCATAGCGTTCTTCAACGGTCAGGGCAAAAACAATGGTGCCAATCAGACCGATGATTCCAGCCGAAATAAATGGAGTTTCCGGGGCAAGTTTCCACAAAACTCCACCGACAAATGCTGCCGGAGTGATCGAAAGACTTCTGACAAGGTAATACAATCCGACTGACCGGGCGCGTAAGTGGGATTCGGCAAAATCAACAATCATCGCCTTGCGCGAAGGCTCGCCGATTTCCCGCAAACCTCCGATAATAAAAGCAAAAATCAGTGAAGAAAACCCCGTTGAAATGACAACTGCCAACGGAAAAAGCGCGAAACAGATAAAAGTGGCGATGACAAATGGTTTGCGCCCGATGCGATCTGCAATTTTTGCTGACGGAATATAAACCAAAATCGAAGTCGTCATCTGGATTGCTACCAAAACACCATATTCCGCCAGACTGATGCCGATGATATTCGTCACATAAATAACGATAAAAACTTCCGCCATTCCCTCGCACATTCGGATAATGATGTCGGAAACAAGCAATTTCTTGAGCGCGAAATGAAAAGAACGCCAGACTCCGCGCAGATTGGTCGCTGCGCCCGATTTAATCGGAATCTTGACTGTCAAAACTATCAAAACAGCGATGATTGCTAAAATAAGAGTTACCAGTAATCCCGTTCTGACTCCCGAAATAATTCCCATCGAAGCGATTAACAAACCGCCGATAATCGGGGCAATAATAATCGGAACTCGTTTGAGGATAGATTGAACCGTAAAACCCATTGCCCGACGTTCTTTCGGAAGAGAATCGCCGATAACGGCAAAAATCGCCGGTGATGCCATACTGCTCCACGCCATTGCAAAAGCTAATCCGATAAAAACAAAAACCCACGACGGACTGAACAGATAAATCAGATAGCCGATTGAAGCCAAAACAATAAAAATGAGAAATGCCGTCCGGCGACCTAAATGGTCTGCCAACCATCCGCCCGGATATTGATAAACGGCATCGAAAAAATCTTTTGCTGTTCCGAATAACCCGATAACTAGTGTGCCTGCGCCGAGTGCTTCCAGATATTTAGGCAGAAATCTCTTCCAGAGTTCCTCACCCATTCCGAGCAGAAAGATAGCCGCCGAAGCTGCGAGGACGTTGCGCTCCAATCCGAGAAAATCAATAACCCGTCCGCGCCGCGTCGTTTGTTCAATTAAAGTTGTCGGAGTTCCTGTTTCCACTCTTTTCCGCTAAAAAAGAAATGTTTTGATTAGACCGATCAACCCGCCAATCAAGACTACCCAAAGAACATCTACTTTGAATTTATACATCGCCACAAAAGCAGCAACGCTCATCACGGCGGCAAACCATTCGATATTTCCTGTCAAACCGTTTGGGAAAATTACCGCCGCGCCGAAAACCAAAGCGAGATTCAAAACCACGCCGACAACCGCCGCCGTTACGCCCGATAAAGCTCCGGTCAGATTTTGGTTGCCGCGCAATGATTCGATATACGGCGCACCGATAAAAATAAAGAGAAATGACGGCAAAAAAGTAACGTAGGTCGTAATCAACGCTCCGATAATCGCACTCGATGTTTGGTCTAAACCGCTAATCGGATTATTCCACCCCGCCATAAATCCGATGAACTGCAAAACCATAATCAGCGGTCCGGGCGTGGTTTCGGCAAGTGCCAGACCGTCAACCGCCTGCGTTTTCGTCAACCAATTATATGGATCGGTCGTCAAGGCTTGCGTAACATACGCCAAAACCGCGTAAGCACCGCCGAATGTAACAAGCGCGGCTTGCGTAAAAAAGCGGTATTCCTGCGAATGAAGACTGCTCCAGCCTTGCCATAAACCGATGCCGAGAAAAGGCAAAACCCATAAAATAAGACCGATTGCCAAAACTTTAAAAATTCGTGTTCGATTCGGAATCGTATGAGCCGGAGGCGGTGCGTCATCGCTGATAACCAATGGAAGAACTTCGTTTGCGCGATCTTCGGCTTCGTCTTTTTTGTTGGAATTTTTATTATTTTTCGCTTGGGCAGAAAAAGCGTCTGGCAAAAATCTGATTCCCGCTAAACCGATGAGTGCCGCCGCCAAAACAATCAGCGGAAACGGAACGTGCAGAAAATAAATCGAAATAAATGCAAGTGCGGCAATCACAAAATGAGCTTTGCGTTTTAGGGCTTTTCCGCCGATTTTAATGACCGCTTCGACGACAATCGCCACGACAATCGGTTTGAATCCCGCCAAAATCCCTGCTACCGCCGGAACATTTCCATACGCTGCGTAAATGTAGGAAAGAATCAATAAGACAAAGATCGAAGGAATCACAAAAAACGCTCCCGCGACAATGCCACCCCAGGTTCGGTGCATCAGCCAACCGATATAAATTGCCAGTTGTTGGGCTTCGGGACCGGGCAGAAGCATACAATAATTCAATGCGTGCAAGAATCTTTCGTCCGACAACCAGCGTCTTTTGTCCACTAATTCTTT
>DAORIL010000827.1:0-2839 GCA_035438525.1 Pyrinomonadaceae bacterium | reverse complement strand
AAGTAGATACAACTAGTTTTCCGGTTGGAGCCGGACAGTTGGAACTTCGTCAATTTGGCGGTGATTCAACTGTTTTGAATTTAAATGTCTATCCGACACTACCAGCTATTTCAAATGTTAAAGTAGCCAAAGGTGATACTCAGGCAACAATTATTGGTGAACGATTAGAACAAGTCCAGGCTATCCGAATTAATGGCAGGCGAGCAGTTATCAAAGGTATGACCGGACTTGATTATATGAACTCGACTAATATCAATATCCAACCGCCAACCGACAATCAAATTGGAATGAACAATATTCCGACGGCGCTTAGTGAAAAAACTTTTGTTTTTGAAGACTCAAATCAATGGCAGGATTCAAACAGCGTTTCGTTGGAAATAGAATTAAATGACCAAAGAGTATTTCAAATTCCAAATGTTTTTGCAGTCTCATCAGCCAGACCCACAATTTCGGCAAATAACGCCAAAGAAGTCGAAGCTTTTGTGGTAAATCGCCAAATCAATAGTGTTAAAGCAGTTAATACTTTTACTGACTTACCTATTCTTCCGATCGAAACTTCTGAAATAGGTATTAACATCCAAAATGCTTTGACAGATTTTGATTTTAAAATTGAGAATCTTCGTATTGAAACACGGATTGAAAACACGCAAACAAATCCGTTTACAATTGGTGATGTTGATT
Organism: Pyrinomonadaceae bacterium; assembly: GCA_035438525.1. Lineage (GTDB taxonomy): Bacteria > Acidobacteriota > Blastocatellia > Pyrinomonadales > Pyrinomonadaceae > JAIBCC01. Next base: position 2,158 of record DAORIL010000827.1, on the reverse strand, counting down.
TTGAAGTATTAGATTGGAGAAGTATCAAACTCAATATCCGTCTCAACGATCAGGCGAAAAAGATGCTCGGCGGACGAAGAATTCAATTTAGAATCTGCGACAAGCAGCGCGGAAATTCGGATTGGTATTCAATCAAACAGACTTTTGTCAGACTGCCGCAAGGCTTATCGGTTAAATGTTTGAATAAACAATGCGAACTGACCGGAAAAGGAATCAATTATATTCAACAAGTCTCGCTTGATGAGGGTAAAACGTGGTTTCCGCAAGAGCCAACCGGATTAGTGGCAAAATCGGATGGAAACGGTTTGGAAACTGCAACTATTCCGAATTTAACTGCGGCTAAAAAATCAATCAAGATAAAACTGCGCGATTTTCCGATAAGTGATGGTTTTATGATTACAACTTCAACCACAACTAATCGATAAACTGTTACCAAAAAAGTTAAAGCCTGTTCTTGAATAAGACAGGCTTTTTTATTTTAAACAATTCGCAAATTTTCCAAAGGCTTGACCTGTGAGGCTTTCCACGCCGGATAGAGAGTAGCAATCAGACTTAAAACAAAAGCAATCAAAACTATTAAAACAACGTCTGTCAAATTTGGCTGTAATGTTATTTGGTTGAGCGAATAAACTTCTTTTTCCAAACTTATCAAATGAAAATAATTAGCTAGAAAACAACCGGTTACCCCTAAAATCACGCCCGCAATTATTCCGATTAAGGCTAAAAAAAGCCCTTCGAGCAGAAAAATTGACAAAAGATTTTTAGTTGTCGCACCGCAAGTTCGTAAAATTGCAATATCCAGCCGACGTTCATTGACGAGCAAAGCTAAAGTCGTCGTAATATTCAAAACTGCAATGAAAATTATTAGTGAAATAATTGCCAACGAGACTTTTTTTTCCAAACTTAAAGCGGCAAAAAGCGGTTGATTTGCCTCTTGCCAATCTATGATTTTGTATTCGTCCGAAAGATTTTGGCGCACCAGATTGGCAGTTTCTTTGGCTTTATAGATATCGGTAACTGCAATACTGAGAACAGTTGGATAAAAAGTTTGTTTACCGAAAATGTAGGTATAAGCGTTTGGCGAAAGATAGATCCAGGTCGAATCGTAATCGTAAAGACCAGTTTGAAAAGTTGCGTTCACGCCTACGCGGGAGCTTTTTGCCGAATCATTGTTTGAAATCAGAATTTCAGCTTTTTTGCCGACTTCTAAACCTGTTTTTTCGGCTAATTCTTTGCCAATGGCGAGATTATTTTCGGCATTTTCAACGACTCGTAAAACGCAATAATTGGTTGATTTTTCACCAATGACCAACGCACTCTCAAAAGTCGTCGCATCGATCTTTTTGATGTTTTCAAGTTTGGCTAGATCCGTTCTTAATTGTTGATAATGTTGAATTTCTGCGCCGTCTTTGCGAAAAATAGTGATATGCGCAGTATTTGCTAAGATTTTGTCTTGCATTTCGGCTTGGAAACCTCGTGCGAGAGATTGAGCAACGATAAGTGAAGCCACGCCAACCGCAATTCCGACAATCGCAACTAATGCCGTAAATCTTGCCAAAGATTTGCGTTGGGAGCGAAAATATCGAATGGCAAGATTTACTTCAAACTTCATCTTTAAATTTTAGGAGAAAGTATTAACGCAAAGTGGTAAAGACGCAAAGTATTTAAGAATAACTCAAATTGTTACTTTTTACTTTTTACTTTTTGCTTTAATCCTCATCTTCGTCTTCTCCTGCCTCATCTTCGTCTTTATTGATTCCGATTGTCATTAAATCAAACAATGGAAGTCTGGCAATCGTCGGCACTTCGGCATCGGTTCCGCGAACTGATTTCCAAATAATTTCATTCAAAATTTTCGGATTCGCCATATCAGGATGATTCAAATCCTGCTCAGCGGTCAAATCCATCAGCTTTTGCATTTGTGCTGTGGGTTTATTTGGAGGCATCAGATTATCCAAAGCTACCGTTGGAATTTCCGCTTTGAAAGGCGTCAGATCAGGCGTGTCCTGAAAAATGTTCATTGGTGTGGCAGTTGAGTCTAAAAGATTCATCGGCGGAATTCCAAGTAAAATTTCCATTGTCCGAATTAAACTCACTGTATTATGAAAATCGTGGATCAATGCGCCTTTTCGGTTATAAGCACTGATGACAAGTGCCG
>DAORIL010000826.1:0-2840 GCA_035438525.1 Pyrinomonadaceae bacterium | reverse complement strand
GTTTTGCTAACCGACTGACCAGATTTATTTCAGTTCCGACCGCCCATTTTGTGCCGCTTTCGGCTTTGCTGATGACATCAATAATATAAGAAGTTGAGCCGTTTAAGTCCGATTTTTGGACAACTTCGATTGGGCATTCGGGATGAACAATAACTTTAATATCAGGAACATCTTGGCGAACTTTATCAACGTGCCAATCCTTAAATCGTCCGTGAACCGAGCAATGTCCGCGCCATAAAATGAGTTTGGCGTTGTGCAGTTCTTCTTCGGTATTGCCGCCGAGTTCTTCAAAAGGATTCCACAAAACCATTTTATCGAGCGGAATTCCAAATTTCGCACCGGTGTTTCTGCCTAAATGCTGGTCGGGAAAAAAGAGCATTTTGTCGAATTCTTTCAAATAATGGTCAAAGAGCGGAACAGCATTTGATGAAGTGCAAACGACACCTTCATTTCGTCCGCAAAAGGCTTTAATCGCAGCCGTTGAATTCATATAAGTTATCGGCGCAACTTTATTTTTCAAAACACCGATTTCGCGCAATTGTTCCCAGCAATCTTCAACCTGATCAATGCTTGCCATATCAGCCATCGAACAACCTGCACCCATATCCGGCAAAATAATTTTTTGGGAATCTTTGCCGACAATGTCTGCCGATTCCGCCATAAAATGAACACCGCAAAAGACAATATATTCGGCATCGGTTTTACTTGCCATTACAGATAATTGGTAAGAATCCCCGAATAAATCACAATGCGCGATAACATCGTCTCGTTGATAGTGATGTCCGAGAATCACGACTTTTTTCCCGAGTTCTTTTTTGGCGAACTGAATTCGTTGGGCAATTTCCGTCTCGGACATTACCAAATAATCTTCAATAGGTCTGATTGCTTCTAAAACTGCTGACATTATTTCAAGATTCCTTTCAAAAAAAATTGCAAATCATTCAAACTTTACAAAGAAAATGATTACATCTTAGAAATAGTTTTAGCAAGGAATGTTTAGATAAAAAGGATAAATTAAAGAATAGACATCTTGCGAAATTAAAATAAAAATGACACAAAGTAAATCATTGGAGCAAAACTCAATGGATTACGAAGAGGTCAAAAACTTAAAAAATGGTGACTTCAAACGTTTATGCGGAGTCACTAAAGAAACTTTTGTTGAGATGTGCGAAGTTGTCAGCCAGCATAAACAACAAGATAAACGAAGTAGAAAAAGCAGTTTATCAATTGAAAACCAACTTCTTTTGACACTTTGCTTTTGGCGGGAATATCGCACAATGTTCCATCCGGGTAAAGATTGGAATTTGCACGAATCAAATGTTTCACGTCTGGTGCGACGAATCGAAGATGTTTTAATCAAATCGGGAAATTTTTCTCTGCCGGGTAAAAAGCGACTACTGACCGATGACTCAATCAAATATACGATGGTGGATGTTACCGAACGAGAAATCGAACGACCGAAAAAAAACAAGGCAGATATTACAGCGGCAAGAAAAAGCGGCACAGTCTGAAAGCCTAATTTTTGATCGCTGAAGAAAGCGAGGAAATTCTGGCGACGTTTTTTGGGAAAGGCAAGAGCACGACTACAAACTGTTTCAATTGACCAAAGCGGAAAAAAAACTGAATCGTGAGTTGGCTGGCAAAAGAGTAAAAGTGGAAAATGTAATTCGGCGATTGAAGATATTTAGAATATTGAGCGAACGCTATCGGCATCGCCACCAACGATTTGGATTGAGATTTAATTTGATAGCTGGTTTGCATAACTTTGAACTAAAACTTAAATCCTGAATTTCGCATGGGGTCTATTAATTAACGAGTATCAAAAAGAACCCTTTTTGCGGCAAAAATCTTTAACATTCTATGAAGCCTCTCTTAGACCTTAATTCACTTTTTCAAGACGACTTTTCTTTGCAATATAATCGGACTCATCATGGTCTTCAAAATGTCACAATTTCAACCCACCAAATTGGGGAAATCATTTTCACCTCGGGAAGAATGATTTCCAACGAAACAATGATCATAAATGATCATAAATGATACCCGTTATGATTTGAAAAAGATCATAAACCCAGGACACTTCCTGTTATTATCAGGGTCGAGGTTTTCACCGCCCCGGTATTAATGTCATAGCTCGCAGATTCGGTGATCCGTTTACCCGAATCAGATGGATGATCTTTAGTATGATTTTCGGACTAAGAATAATCAGGTATTGTTTAAATGATAAAAGGATATCTGTTGACAGCAATCGGTGCGAAGCCAAATGTTTATTACTGAATTACATCTGGCTCCACCCTTATCCCAATATTTATTTCGCCAAACAGCTATGCTACTGCTGCAGCGAATTCCGTATCAGTTGCAAAGATTTTTGCTTCGACTTTATTTGTTTCAGCGCGTGTTTCGTTTAAAACTTCCGTGATGTCTGTAAAAATCTGATCGAAATCGGAAAACTGTATTTGAGCAGATTCTTTGATAACTTGCGCCTGTTCGAGTGCGGCAAGCGTAGCGGTGCGATTTTGCTCATAAACTTTTTCGATTTCAGCTTCGAGCCGTGTAGCGAGATTGGCATAAGTATCGTGAACTTCGTCTTCAAGAGTATCCCGCAGCTCAGGCAAAGTAGTTTCCAGATGTTTTTTGAAAAAATCCAGTTCCGTTTTGCCGCGAGCATCTTTAAAAAAGATTTTGCTGCCGATTTTTATCAGATTGGCAACTGCACCCGCACCGATCAGCGATAAAACTGCCGCCGCCGTGTCAAATCCCGTCCAGTCTTTATTCGCTGCTGCCGCTGCCGCAACTTGTCTGTTCTCAAGAGTTACCTGCGCGAAATCATCGGCATCGCCGTC